>CAYYOW010000162.1:0-3874 GCA_964473395.1 uncultured Lentimicrobiaceae bacterium
ACGTACATATCCGAAAAATTCGTGAAAAAGTAGGCCTTGATAATATTAAAACCATCAAAGGTGTCGGCTATAAATTTGAAGAATAATTTATGAAACACGTACCCCGCAACGTGGCTTTGCTGAACGCCGGCATCATCATGCTGGTTTTTGTTGCCCTGTACTTCGGTTTGGTTTATACCGGAGTTACTTTTCAGCTGGCGCAGATAGTTGCAGGCAGCCTGTTGATTTTTATCGCTTCTTATTTATCGGTATATTATTCGCTGAACCGGTTTATTTATAACCGGCTGAAAATTATTTACAAAACTATTGGGAGTTGGCACCAAGTAAAACGCGGACAACAGGCAGACAAGAATTCGAATGATATTCTGGGAATGGTGAATCAGGTAGTGTTGGAATGGCACGATAAGCAACAGCAAAAGATTGATGAATTACAAAAGATGGCAGACTATCGCCGGGAGTTTCTGGGCAATGTTTCTCATGAGCTGAAGACACCTATTTTCAATATTCAGGGGTATATCCTTACGCTGCTGGATGGTGGGTTGAATGACAAAAAAATTAACAAAAAATTTTTAGAGAAGACAACAAAGAGTGTGGACAGAATGATTGCCATAGTCCAGGATCTGGAGGAGATTTCAAAATTTGAATCCGGGGTTATGAACCTGAATGAAACAGTTTTCAACATCAATGAGCTTTGCCGTGAAGTGCGTGAGTTCCTGGAAGTTAAAGCTGATAAAAATAATATGCAAATTGTTATTAAGGAGACTGAAAACAGCCGGATAAATGTTTTGGCCGATAAAACACGTATCCGGCAGGTACTCATAAACCTGGTGGACAATGCCATCAATTATAGTCGGCTAAAAGGCGGGCGGATTATTATCTCTTTTTACGATTTTCACGACAATGTGCTCATCGAAGTAAGTGACAACGGAATTGGCATTTCGGAGGAGAGTCTGCCGCGTATTTTCGAACGTTTTTACCGTGTGGACAAAAGTCGTTCACGTGAAAAAGGAGGCACCGGTCTTGGCCTGGCCATCGTAAAACATATCATCGAAGCCCACCGGCAAAGTATTACCGTTCGCAGTAAGCCTGAAAAGGGTACTACCTTCTCGTTTACATTAAAAAACGCCTGACTTATTTCCTCACTATTTTGAATCAGCTTTTATTATTCTTACTTTTACACTATCGAAATAGAGGAAATCTATGGAAAATATTGTGCTAAATAAACAAACTAAAACCTTGCTGCTGATGTTATTGGTTTCGTTTGTCTCTGCACTTTTTGCCTGGTATCTGCAACGGGTTCTATCCGGGCTTACCACCCTTTATTTCAGTTACGACCTAAATATAAAAGCCATACTTCATTTGGATGGTACTACTTTCATTACACCTGCGTCTTCACAGGCGTGGACACACGATGCTGTTGTGACTATCAACCTTGCTGCCCCTATTATGAACCTCTTTCTCGGGCTGGCAGTCATGGCTCTTTTTATTTTCAGCCGTCGCAAAAGTCTCTCCATGGCCTTCTTCCTGATTTGGCTTATGGTTTATTCGTTCACGGGTATTTTTGGTAGTTTCGTAGAAAACAACCTGGGTCGTACGGGGCTTTACACCGTCTCAAAGCTTATGGATATTGATGTTGTTTTTCAAATTATTTTTGTTGTTCTCGCCCTCTATTTTCTTTATATCATGGGGCTCGCCATTGGCAAACTTGTTATGCTTATTATTCCCGAAAAATTTAAGAAAGAAGATAAGATTGACACCATCTTTTTTCTAACTGTTTTCATTTTTCCGTGGTTGCTGGTGTTAGTTGTTACACTTAAAGGCCTTTCCACGTCCACTATGTTTACTTATCTTATAGGACTGATTGTTCTGTTGCCTTTCAACTGGATGCAGGGGCCGGAGAAAAAAGGTCTTCATTTGAAAACCATGCCGGGCTTTTTGCGTATCGACGTCCTTAGCCTGCTGGTCTATCTTTTTGGCATTCTCCTTCTCCATCAAATACTTGGTATGGGAATGTCCCTTTAACCAACTACGTGTGGCAGGAAGGTCCATTCATTTCCTACCCTTTCACCCTCCCACCTTTCTACCCTTTCACCTTTGCCCCCAGTTATTATTCATTCAATAAAATTCCTTACTTTTAGCTTTTAAAAAATTATTATCAACCAACCGTTTAATTTTATTACCATGAAAAATAGATTTACGCGTAAAATGTTCTTTGTACTCCTGGCTCTGCTGGTATCTTTTAGCACCATACAGGTAGATGCAAAGACAAAGAAGAAAAAAACTAAACCTACTCAAAATGAGCTGAAAGCTTCTCTTTTCAGCGGCTTAAAATGGCGGAGTATTGGCCCAGCCTTTACATCAGGTCGGATTGCCGATATTGCTGTTGACCCGGACAACCACAGCCATTTCTATGTAGCTGCTGCTTCGGGTGGTATTTGGAAAACAACCGACGATGGTACAACTTTTAAACCTGTTTTCGATCATTATGGCGCTTATTCTTTGGGATGCCTTGCCATGGATCCAAACAACCATAATGTAATTTGGGCAGGAACCGGCGAGAACAATTCCCAGCGGGCGCTGGGTTACGGCAACGGCGTTTGGAAAACCACCGATGGTGGGAAAACCTGGAAAGATATGGGGCTGAAGACTTCGAGCCAGATTGGTAAGATTCTTATTGACCCACGTAACTCCAATGTGGTTTATGTTGCTGCCGAAGGCTCTGCCTGGGGGCCGGGTGGCGACCGCGGCTTATACAAAACTACCGATGGTGGGAAAACCTGGGAGAAAGTATTGAATATCTCCGAAAATACCGGCGTAGCCAACATGGTCTTTGAGCCAGACAACCCGGATGTGATTTATGCCGGAGCAGAACAACGGCGCAGACGGCAGTTTACCAAAATTGGCGGCGGCCCCGAATCGGCTTATTACAAAACTACCGACGGCGGAAAAACCTGGAAAAAGCTTACTAACGGTATTCCCTCTGTGGACAAAGGGGGTATGTCTGTCACCGTTTCGCCTGCCAACCCCAACATTGTTTATGTCATGTTTCAAGCTTCCAACGGGAAAGGTGGTTTCTTCCGCTCCACCGACAGGGGTGCTTCTTTCAAAAAGATGAGTAGTTATTTTAGTAGCGGACAGTATTTTAGTGAGCTGTATCCCGACCCGAAAGATCCGAACAAAGTTTATTCGGTGGACACCTACGGGCAGGTAACACTCGATGGCGGGAAAACATGGAAGGCCATTGGCAACAACAAACGTCATGTGGACGACCATTCTTACTGGATTGACCCCAAACATACCGACCACATGCTCATTGGCTGTGATGGCGGTGTGTACGAAACCTGGAACGGTGGCAAAACATTTATTTTCAAAAATACGTTGCCGGTAACACAGTTTTACCGCGTTTGGGCTGACAATACCAAACCCTTTTACTGGGTTTACGGTGGTACGCAGGACAACAACAGCCTCGGCGGCCCTTCACGGAATTTGAGAAAAGGTGGCGTAATCGGCGCCGAATGGGTTGTTACCGTGGGTGGCGATGGCTTTTGGCAAGCTTCCGACCCCAACAATCCGGATATCGTTTATTCCGCTTATCAGTATGGAAACATTTTTCGCTACGACCGGAAATCGGGCGAGCGTATCAAAATAAAACCCATGCCCAAAGAAGGGGAGAAGACTTTCCGCTGGAACTGGGATGCTCCTTTTATAGTGAGCAGCCATCAGGGAACACGCCTTTATATGGGGGCCAACAAGCTTTTTGAAAGTGATAACCGCGGCAACAGTTGGCACGAGATCAGCGGCGATCTTACCCGCGACGAAAACCGTAACAAATTTAAAGTTATGGGCAAATACTGGCCTTCCGATGCTGTGGCCA
>CAYYOW010000163.1:0-3843 GCA_964473395.1 uncultured Lentimicrobiaceae bacterium
ACTCCGACTTCTCTATGAACTTATTCCTATTTTCGAGCGGCAAAAGTAGAAAATAAATCGGCTTAAACAAGACATGGGGTAAACTTTTTTCAAAGTTATTTTTAGATGGTTGGTACTCCGCAATATAGGTGATAAGTATTTTTTGAAGAGCTGGAATTAATAACGCGTAGGAGAGACAAAATATACTCCGGGCTTCTGTCCCCGGTGCTCATTTCATCAAGAATCCAGTTCAAAAAAAACCCGGAAATATTCGGAAATTTTTTATCGTCTGGGAGGAACACATCTAACTATTTCTCTGAAGGACATACAGGATCGTTTTCCATTACTTTAGCAGCATACCTTAACACAAGCTTTTTTCCCTTAAGGTTCTGTTAAGTAGGGTCGCTGAAAAAGCCCGTAGTGCATCATATACGAAGCCGCAAGGCGAAGTAGTATATAAATACTGCGAGCCGCAGCAATGAAGGAGATGATGTGCTACGGGCTAACAAACAAAATTTTTAGAAAAAGTGCAAGGCTTTTTAATAAAAAAAAAGAAAAACTTGCATTTGTAGTTAACAAAATAGTGTAACAATACATATATAAGGTTGTTATGTGCTTTTTAGCAGGCCATAAGTAACCTGAGACAGATATAAGCAACACACTAAAAAGTAACAAGCCGAAAAAATATTTTATAAAAAAATGGGTGTTAGCAAAGCCAACACCCATTTTTTATGAGGAAAAATCCTTCTACTTCTTTGTCTTTTCTCCGTTATCATCTTTTTTTTCTTCTTTGGCTTCGGCCTCTTCATCTTCTTTTTTGGCTTCGGCTTTCTTTTTGGCAGCAGGTATTTCTTTTTTAGTTTCAGCTTTTGGGGCTTCTTCTTTTACCTCAGCTTTGGCTTCTTCCTTAGTCGCAGTTTTAGTTTCTTCTTTTAGCTCTGCTTTAGCCTCTTCTTTTACCTCAGTTTTTACCTCTTCGGCAACCGGAGCCGCAGTAGTTTTGGCAACAGTTTCAGTAGCTTTTTTCTTACTTCCACGACGTCGCCTGGAGGTTTTGCCTTTGGCTGTTGATTTTTCACCCAGCATGGTTTCATTAAAGTCAACCAGCTCCATCATAGCCATGTCAGCATTGTCACCCAAACGGTTTCCAAGTTTAAGAATCCGGGTATAGCCACCGGGGCGGTCACCAACCTTTTTTGCGATCTCGCGAAACAATTCTGTTACAGCCTCTTTACTTTGCAGGTAGCTGAAAGCAATACGACGCGAATGGGTGGTATCGTCTTTAGACTTGGTAATGAGCGGCTCAACATAACTTCTGAGAGCTTTTGCTTTAGCCACTGTGGTGGTGATTCTTTTATGTAATATCAGGGAAACAGCCATATTGGAGAGCATAGCTTTCCGATGCGAGCTGGTCCTTCCGAGATGATTAAAACTCTTTCTGTGTCTCATTGTTCTTAGTCCTTATCTAATTTAAATTTTGCAATATTCATTCCAAACTCCAGGCTCTTTGACTCAACCAATTGCTCCAGTTCAGTTAAAGATTTTTTTCCAAAGTTTCTGAATTTCAACAAGTCACTCTTATTGTATGAAACCAAATCACCCAAAGTATCCACATCGGCAGCTTTTAAACAGTTGAGTGCTCTAACGGAAAGGTCCATATCAACGAGCTTGGTTTTAAGCAGTTGGCGAATATGAAGTGTGCCTTCATCAAATTCTTCAGAAACAGATTTCTCTTCTGCATCGATAGATATCTTTTCATCGGAAAAGAGCATAAAGTGCTGAATCAGGATCTTTGCCGATTCTTTCAAAGCATCTTTAGGATGAACAGAGCCATCTGTGACAATCTCCAGAATCAGTTTTTCATAGTCTGTCTTCTGTTCAACACGATAGTTTTCGATGCTGTATTTTACATTTTTAATGGGCGTGTGAATAGAGTCGATCGCGATGGTTCCCAGCGTAGCTTCAGGATCTTTATTTTCTTCGGCCGGAACATACCCCCTGCCTTTTCCAATAACAATTTCCATGCTCAGCTTAACAGAAGGATCCAGATTACAGATAACTTCTTCGGTATTAAGCACCTGAAAAACAGAAAGGAACTTGTTAATATCTCCAGCTTTGAAGACATTCTGATCACCGATAACGATATTTACTTTCTCCGTATTCTCATCAGGGATCTGCTGTTTAAAGCGTACTTTCTTCAGATTCAGAATAATCTGTGTAACATCCTCTATTACACCATCAATAGAAGAAAACTCGTGTACAACACCAGCAATTTTTACATTGGTAATGGCAAAACCTTCAAGCGAAGAAAGCAAGATTCTCCGCAGGGCGTTACCGATAGTGATTCCGAAACCAGGTTCCAGCGGGCGAAATTCAAATACGCCTCTGAAGCCATCAGTTTCATTCATTATAACCTTGTCAGGCTTTTGAAATGCTAATATCGCCATAGTATCAGTTTAACTATTTTATTAAATACTGAAGTAAAAAATTATTTAGAGTACAACTCAACAATGAGGTTCTCCTTGATATTCTCGGGAATCTCATCGCGTTCGGGATAATTCAGAAATTTACCTTCCAGTTTTGCATCGTCCCACTCAAGCCACGAGAATGATTTGTGTGCAGATGCAAGCGATTCGGTAATAACTTCCAGATTTTTAGATTTCTCACGAACGCCCACAACCTCACCGGCTCTCAGCGAGTAGGAAGGAATATTCACAATTTTGCCATTAACCGTGATGTGACGGTGAGAAACAAGCTGACGGGCAGCAGCACGTGTAGGAGCAATACCAAATCTGAAAACAGTATTATCAAGACGTGCTTCGGAAAGTTTCAACAGGTTTTCACCAGTAATGCCTTTTTTGCGCGAAGCTTTTTGGAAAAGGTTACGAAATTGTTTTTCAAGAACGCCATAAGTATATTTAGCTTTTTGCTTTTCCTGTAACTGCATTCCGTATTCCGATTGTTTCTTCCTTCTTCTCGTTTGACCATGCTGACCCGGTGCATAATTCTTTTTCTCCAGATATTTATCTGCACCGAAGATGGGATCGTTGAATTTACGTGCAATTTTTGATTTTGGGCCAATATATCTTGCCATAATCTATTAATTTGTCTGTTTCGAATACTAATAATTAAACTCTTCTTCTTTTAGGAGGACGGCAGCCATTGTGAGGCATGGGAGTAACATCAACAATTTCGGTAACCATAATTCCGGAAGAATTTATGGTTCTGATAGCTGACTCGCGGCCGGCGCCAGGTCCTTTCACGTAAACTTTAACTTTACGCAAGCCCAATCCATAAGCTACTTTTGCACAATCTTCAGCAGACATTTGGGCAGCATAAGGGGTGTTTTTCTTTGATCCCCTAAATCCCATTTTTCCCGAAGAAGACCATGAGATAACCTGACCTGAATCGTTTGTCAACGAGATGATGATGTTATTGAATGTAGCCTGAATGTAAGCCCTGCCAACAGGGTCAACTTTGACTACTCTTTTTTTTGTACTTCTGGTCCTTTTTGCCATTTTCGTTCTATTTCGTAAAATGTATAATCCTATTTATTATTTAACGGCTTTTTTCTTATTGGCAACGGTTTTCTTACGACCTTTACGTGTACGCGCGTTGTTTTTAGTCTTCTGTCCGCGCAAAGGAAGTCCGATACGATGTCGGATACCACGATATGTTCCGATATCCATCAGCCGCTTGATATTCGTTTGGGTTTCAGAACGTAATTCACCTTCAACTTTAAAATTATCACCAATGATTGTACGAACCTTGTTTTGTTCTTCGTCGTCCCAATCCTGGACTTTCTTATTCCAGTCGATACCGGCTTCGGTTAAAATTTTTTGAGCAGTGCTCCTCCCAATTCCA
>CAYYOW010000164.1:0-3763 GCA_964473395.1 uncultured Lentimicrobiaceae bacterium
AATTTCCAGTTTAAATTTTCTATAAAGTTACATCTTTTATTTTACCGTTCATTTTCATTATAAACCGTGATTTGCGGCATGGGCTATACCCTGCTGTTGTAGCTCGTTTTTTATTCACTAATCTATCTTAAAAATATGTTTTTACTGCAAATTCAAATTGCTCTATAAAAATCCTTTTAAAATTCGTAATATTATTTTGTTCATAAAACAACAACATTGCTTTTTTGTAATCAACACTATCTACTGTTCTAAATGAAACAGGACAGTATTTATGATTAATCAATATTGCATTACTTACTATTCGGGCTGTTCTTTTATTTCCGTCAACAAATGGTTGTATGTAAGAAAGTAAAATCAAAACTAATAGAGCTCGTTCAAAAACACTTTCTTTTCTATTAATCAACTCACACATCCCTGATAATGCTTCTTTTATTTGAAATTCATTATCAATCGGTTTGTAATTTGTCCCTGAAATTCCGACACGTCTTTTTCGTATATTTCTATCAACAGCAAGTTCTTTTGTTAAAAGGCTGTGTATATCTTCAATTTTTGAAACTGTTAGCGGAAATAAATATTCTGGATTTTTAATGATAAAATCAATAGCATCTTTATGATTAAGCAACATTATTGCTTCTTCTTTTGATTTCCCGGCTGCTGTCTCTTTTTCTTTTAATAATCGTTCGGTTTCTAATAGTGAATAGGTATTCCCTTCTATTTGTGATGATTTCCAACTCAAATCTATTGATAGACGTTCTAATTCCTTTTTGTATTCAAATTCACTTAATTCAGATATATTATCGGTGTATTCATTTTGTAATGAAGTCAATTTTTCTATTTCTGTATTTGAAAATAATTTAATATTTGGAAGAATTTCGGCAATCAAAGAAAAATTGAATTTCTCATTTATTTTTCTTTCATCAACCTCTTTTTCGTAATACTTATCAACTTCAATTTGCTCAAACAATGTATAGAAAGGGGAAAGTTTATACCTTGTAGCTTTGCCTCTGCCTGTTGAAATTATTAATTTTCCCTGAATAAGTTTTGAAATTGTCCTTTTTACTGTTGCAAGACTTTTTCTTTCATTTATTCCTTGTAAAATTTCATTAGAAGAACAATTGGGATGGTGTTTAATAAAGTCTAATATCAAATTTTCAATGTTCATATTCTATTATTTAGCTCACAAAGATAATCAATTCGGCTCATATTTCTATGATCTTGAGCTGTATTTTTTCTTACAATGAGCTACAACGTTTGCGGGTATGGCACGTGCCGCATTGTCCAGTTTAAATTTTCTATAAAGTTACATCTTTTATTTTACCGTTCATTTTCTTATAAAACCGTGATTTGCGGCATGGGCTATACCCTGCTGTTGGCTGCTGGTGTTTCTTTTAAAGTATGTATTCTAGTACTTTAAAAACCTTTACGTTAAATACTTGCTGAGCTTCAAATCATAACGGTTGTCAAGTAATGTTGGCAAATTGCAATGTTCTATTTCGAGCAAATCACAAATCCCTGGTAGTTTTTTAAATACTTTTAAATCATTATCAGTTTTAGTTTCTTCTGTAACTAAGATTGTTTTTTCAAGATTAAGGGGGCTTTTATTTGAAAGACAAAATAATATAAGTTTCGCATCTGCTGATTCTAAATACTCCTTTTTCCTATTTTCGAACATTGGTTCAGTTAACGTGTTTTTTCTTGCAACATAGCAAAATCTATTTTCTAAGTCCCTTAAAAATGATGCAGTTGGTAACAACAACTCTGTTTTGATTTGATTCTTTTTTTCGTTAATAAAGCTCAAGTTAGCCGTAATAATACCTTTAGCATTTCTTTTTGATTCAACAGCAACCTTATCGATTATAATGATTTCCTTGTGCTCAACTTTGTTCCTAAAGAAATCCTTCAAAGAATCATCTTTGTCAAATGGCAGATAGTATCGAACCAAAGCCATTAATGAACTGGTATCAATTACTACTGTCATTTTAGATATATATCTATTTTATCGGGTTTAACATTGAGCCTTCTGCAAAACTCAGATTCACCAATAATTCCTTCAATAAATGCTGATTGAACAACATTTTTATACAAAGGAGAAACTATTGGTTTAGCAGCTCTTGCATTGGTTTTTCTTCCTTCTTCCTTTTCTTTTTCTCTTCTTAATTTTTCTTCATTTTCGCGAAACTTATTTTCGAAGTCAGCTTTAACTATCTGATAGTCATTATATGAGATTCTATCATTAATTCTCAATCGAGTATAAAGTGCGAACTCACTTAAATTTGTTCGCTTTGAAATGTCTTTGATTAAATCGTGATGGTAATCATTATTTGATGTTGCAGTTTCAACTTTTGAGAGAATATTGTCTAAGTTGCCAATTAAAAAATAATAGGCAAAATCATTACACCACTTCTCAATTTTATCTAAGCTTTCATATACTAAATACTCATCTCCAACAGTTTCGTCAATATCTTCAATATTAATCAAATAATGACCTAATTCATGTAATAACGTAAATGTTTCCCTTCTATACGACTTTAGTCTTTTTAGGACAATCACATTAGGGGCTAGATAGAAACCATTAATGTTTGCCTTTTCTTTTTTATTCCAATTTTCGACAAACTCAAAAACAAGAATATTATATTCAGCAAATTTGCTTATCAGCGACCTTAAAAAAACTTTTCTGTCTTTGGTAAAACTTGGGTATAATTCTTTACGAATTTCGGTTGCAACATCTTTTGGGTTGTTTCTAATACTGAAGACTGGAAGTGTTCTTTCTTCTGTCTTTAAGTCGGCTAATATAGACAATGCAGAAAAGGCTATTTTCTCTTCTTCAAACTGTGTTACAATTTGTTTTGCTCCAAAACTTAACTCTGCATTAAACTTATCTTTTCTAAAAAAAATACTCTCTTCTTTATTCTCTTTTAAGTCTTTGGGGTCAATGTAGTAACTAAGTCCTTTTTTAAAAAGGTTATCAATTTTTTTTAAAACACTTATTTTTATTTGATTCCCAAAAACATCATTCTCAGTGAGTTTTTTCTTTCTTTTTTGGTTCAAAGAAGTTAATAAATCATCTTTTGACAACCTGTAAAGTTTCAATAAGTGGTATAAACGATTGATATTTACGCTAGTAGCAGTCAATTTAACCTTTTCTTTAAAACTGTAAATTTAATACAATTGTATTTGCATTTTACTTATTTTCATAAAAAGTCTTTCTTTCGAGTTATCCTTCACACTTGCAGCCAACGGATGTGGCTATGCTTTCGTGCCGCATTTCTTTACCGTATCTTTCTATTTTACAAATATATTCTTTTAATGCCTGATTTCCTATTTACCGTAAACTGCGGTATGAAGTATAGCCGGTGTTGGCCGACTTGTGCCCAGCGGAGTTGCGGATTCTCGCAAAAAGACGGCGGGATTATTTTTGCAACCTTAACGTGTCTTGTCGGGGTTTCCTGTTGCCCCGAAACACTTGTCTATGAACTCCTGCTTTTCCTGCCTGCTGCGCCTTTGCAAAAATCATTACGCCGGATTTTATCCTGCTCCTGCGTGCGAAAACCCAAAATAGAGTTTCTGTAAACCCGGAACTTGCTCTGCTTCTTTTTCTTTCCGGTTTGCCTGTGTCCTAAGCAGCTTGCTTAACGTTAACAGCTTGGGAAAAATGCATGTTTTGAAACCCGTATCTTCCTATAGCAAGCTGCTCGCAAAAGCCCGGAACTCCCGCCACTGTCTTCCGATGGGTATGACTGCCAACGGATGTGGCTATGCTTTC
>CAYYOW010000165.1:0-3753 GCA_964473395.1 uncultured Lentimicrobiaceae bacterium
GTCTCTTCGTCTCTTCGTCTTCCTCCAGTTTCGCATATTTTCCTACTTTTGCCTGCTTTTTGGATATTGAATAAATTATCTATATTTGAAAAAAATCGAGCAAAAGAATTAATCAAATGGAAAAAGTTGATAAAAAGGTCTTCATGGCCAAAGCCATCTCCCTTGCCGAAGAGAATGTGCAATCGGTGCATGGTGGTCCCTTTGGTGCTGTGGTTGTGAAGGCTGGTGAGATAGTTGGGATAGGCAGAAACATGGTTACGGTGGAGAACGATCCAACGGCACACGCCGAAATTGTGGCTATCCGCGATGCGGCCAAAAAACTTGGTACTTTCGATTTGAGTGGTTGTCAGATTTATTCGAGCTGCGAACCTTGTCCCATGTGTCTTGGTGCCATATACTGGGCGCGTTTTGATAAGCTCTATTATGCAGCCACCAAAGACGATGCAGCAAAAGCTGATTTTGATGACTCTTTTATCTATAAGGAATTTTCCCTTCCCAAAGAAGAACGCTCCATACTGTCGGTGCAAATGATGCGCGAAAGTGCTGTAAAAGTGTTTGACGAATGGATAAAAGCAGAAAATAAAATTCCATACTAAGACCCATGAATCTGCAAGCTTTGTGGAAAACGGCATAGCAGCCCGACAGGTTACACAATACTACTATACCGGATGTCAGCTATTTTCCATAAATGTCCTGAAAAGTTGTGAGTGGTTATCCGGGAAACCAGTTTGCCTGGTAGCCTTTATATGCCAACGAAATCATGCAAAATTTATGAAGTGTTGACCGCACCCGTAAACCGTAAATAATTTAAAACCAGCCGTAATTCACCATAACTAACCTCATCGCCTAGGGCTGTTTTTGCCTCGCTGAGTAGTTGTGTCTTTTCGTGGATGAAGAATTCGGAAATGTGTTTGATTTTTTCGGGGATGACAAGCTTTTCAATACCTATTTCACCAGTACTCACAAAATATGAAAGATGGCCTTCAATTGTTGATTCGGTATAATTTCTCTCTTCGGCAATTTCTGCGATACTTTTTCCGGCTTTCCAAAGTTCAAAGCTGACTTGTTTGGTGTCTGTCTTCGGTTTCTTTTTTTCTCGTTTCGGCTCTTCAAGAACCAGACCGGCAAACTCTTTCTCCTCACAAAAATCGATGATAATTTGTAGTAATTCATTCCCAAACATCTCCAGCTTCTTTTGCCCAATACCTTTAATTGCTTTTAGTGCCGTAGGAGTTATCGGTAGTTTGTCGCTCAACTCCCTAATAGACAGCAGCGACAAGACCCTGTAAACCGGTCCTCCCGTTTCGGCAGCTTTGGCATCACGCCAGGCTTTTAACCGGCGGTATATCTCTGGATGATTCAGCTCTTTGGCAATCTCTTCCGCTTTTTTTCGTCGGGCAGATTTTGCAGGGCTTTCCACCGATGCTTTTGCCTGCACATCAAGGTAATCTTTCACCACAAAACCATCTCTGCACGCTTCGATACAGGCTGTTTTAAACACTGCCTCCCTGTTCAGGTTATCCAGCGCATTTTTAAATTTCTTACGGACTGTTTTGTTGTCTGTTTCTATGCTGATTTCCTGTAATCTGTCTAATACCAGTATTTTCATTTTCTCAGAAAAATAGATACTCGCTTGTTTAATACGATCCTGTATAGTTTCATTTTTCTCTATCTCTCCCTCTCCGCCGTCAGGAAACAGGCGTAAAAGTTGATTTTGGAACTTTCCGGCTACTTCCGTAATTTCGGTTTTGACCTGCCGGGTGATTTCGTGAAGCAGTTCCACCGGACTTCCTTCGAGACTACTTTCGTGTTCGTGCGAAATTTTTACAGCATAATAGAGCTGTCGTTGCAAAGATCCGAAATCGAAAAGGCTGGTAATCAACTGCTGCTCATAGGCTTTCCGCGATGCTTCCAGCTCTTCCCTATCAGGTTGGTTTTCCTCATAATGCTTTGTAAACCGATCGATGGTCTGGTCATATTTGATACTTTGTGAAAGTACCGGCGTACTCAGCACAAGACCTTCCAGCGACTTGCAGCGGCTGAGTGCCACGTAAACCTGTCCGTGGGCAAAAGCTTCCTGTGCATCGATTACTGCCTTTTCAAACGTCAGCCCCTGGCTTTTGTGAATGGTGATAGCCCACGCCAGTTTCAGCGGAAGCTGGGTAAAAGTACCTTCCACAGTCTCCTTGATTTCCTTGGTTTCGTCGTCTAACGCGTATTTTGCTTTTTCCCACTCCAGCGGCTTCACGGAAATGGTTTCTTCGTCACCTTCGCATTGGACAACGACGGTATCCTTGTCAACTTCGGTAATGGTACCTATTTTCCCGTTGTAGAACAGCTTTTCAGGGTTTGGGTCGTTTTTTACAAACATCACCTGTGCGCCTTCCTTCAGCATCAGTTTGGCATCTGTGGGATAACTGTATTCGGGAAAATTTCCCCATATCTGCGCATCAAAAGTGTGGGACTTTGCTTTTATCCTGTCTAACCGTGACTCGTTGATTTGACGGGCTTTGTAATTGTGTGTGGTGAGTATAATGTAGCCGGAGTTGTCAGCATTAAAATCAGGTTTATACCTTGCTTTCAGCGCATCAATGACCGTTTTGTCTAACTTGTTATCGCGAATTTTGTTCAGTAAATCGATAAAGATTTTATCTTTTTGCCGGAAAACATGTTGCAGCTCAATACTCACGTAGTTGGTCTTTTGCAGTGCCCGGCTACTAAAAAAATAGGGGGTTTCGTAATATTTTCTTAACAGCTGCCATTCGTCCTCTTTTACCACAGGCGAAAGCTGTTGCAGATCGCCAATCATCAACAACTGAACGCCACCGAAAGGCAGGTTCCTGTTACGAAACCGGCGTAACGTGCTGTCGATGCCGTCCAGCAAGTCGGCACGCACCATACTGATTTCGTCAATTACCAGCAAATCCATGCTTCGGATGATGTTTATCTTCTCTTTGCTGAAACGGTTGATTTTTGTATGCCTTACACCGTCGATGGTTTCCGTGGGCTGGTAATCAGGAACCAGCGGACCGAAAGAAACCTGAAAAAAGGAATGGATGGTCACGCCCGCCGCATTGATAGCTGCTACACCGGTTGGGGCTGTTACTACCATACGTTTGGGAGAATGCTCTTTCAGATTGTGCAGAAAAGTGGTTTTTCCTGTCCCGGCTTTCCCAGTGAGGAAAATGTTTCTCCCGGTAAACTGCACAAAATCGTAAGCGAGTTGTAATTGTGTGTTGGTTTTATAATCCTTTTGCATGATGATGTATGGATAGTTGTTACAAAAGTAGGATTTTAATCTTTTTATATATCAGATGCCGACAATTTCTTTTTAAAACCGGCTGCAAGGACATGACTAACACGCCAGACAAAAGCCCCATCATCACGTGTAAAGCGAAATGAATTCTTCTTTACGGAAAGGATATTCATCCGTAATTTCCTTCCCTATCCCAGCACTTTTCTTACTTTTGAAAAAAATATTACCATGTACCTAACCGACAGAGAATTATTTTATCGTTATTTGGCTGTTCCTGCCGAAATACCCGAAGCATTGGAAATTGTACGTGCTGAAGGGATTTATCTTTACGACGATTTGGATAATCGATATGTTGACCTGGTTTCCGGCGTTTCAGTGAGCAACGTGGGCCATCAGCATCCGGCAGTGGTGGAAGCGGTGAAAGAACAGGCTGAAAAATACATGCATCTGATGGTTTACGGAAAATATATCCAGTCGCCGCAGGTACGTCTTGCCGG
>CAYYOW010000166.1:0-3750 GCA_964473395.1 uncultured Lentimicrobiaceae bacterium
TGGGCGTCATACAAAAACAAAGCATTTCAGGAACTATCTATTCCTACCTAGGCGTATTGCTGGGATTTATCACCACAGGCTGGCTGTTTCCACGTATTCTGTCCACTGAGCAGGTTGGGCTGTTACGCATACTGGTTTCCTACTCCGTACTTTTTGCCCAATTTGCCACACTTGGTATTAATTCGGTCAGTGTCAAGCTTTTCCCTTACTTCCGCGACCCTACAAAAAAACATCACGGTTTCCTCGGACTTACCTTGCTCGTGGGTATGGTGGGTTTTATTTTATCAACCGGGATATACATACTGCTCAAACCGCTATTTGTTTCCAACGCAGCAGGTAAATCAACGCTCTTTATCGAATACTTTTATTACGTCGTCCCACTGATTCTTTTCACTTTACTCTTTTACTTGTTCGACACATATTTTCGTGTTTTGTACAATGCGGTCAAAGGAATCGTTTACAAAGAGGTCGTTCAACGGGTGCTTATTTTGGCCGCTATTCTACTCTACTTTTTCAAAGTCATCGGCTTTGAATGGCTGGTCATTTTATATGTACTTGCCTTTGTCTCTCCGGCGTTGTTTTTGATGGGAACACTAATTAAGGATAAAATGTTTTTTATCAAACCTGACCTGAATTATATTGATCACAAAATGGCCCGAGAGATGAGAAACGTGGCTTTTTTTGGAATCCTGGCCAGCTTTTCCGGGGTTTTGGTCATGAATATCGATGTCATTATGGTAAACCAATACCTGGGACTGGCAGCAGCAGGAGTTTACACTATCGCTTTTTTCTTCGGAACGTTAATTTTAGTTCCTATGCGTACCATGGGAAAAATCAGCTCGGTAGTAATTGCCGACGCCTGGAAAATAGATGACCGGAAAACCATCATGGATATTTACCGTAAAAGCTCCATCAGCCTGAGTATCATTGGTTTTCTGCTTTTCATTGGTATCTGGGGAAATCTCGATAATATTTTCCACATTGTAGGTAAAGATTACACAGCTGGCAAATATGTCATTTTATTTATCGGGCTGGCTAACCTGTCCGATCTGTTTATGGGCGTTAGTCCACACATTATTTTAAATTCAAAACACTATCGCTGGTTGTCATATCTGTTGTTTATTTTTGCCATTTTACTCATTATCACCAATATGATGCTCATCCCACGATTTGGCATTACAGGTGCGGCGCTGGCTTCTCTCATTTCCAAATACATTTATAACAGCCTTAAATTTAGCCTTTTATATAGAAAGTTTAAGTTTCAACCTTTTAGTTACAAGCATCTCGAAATTATTTTGTTTGCCTTTTTGTCCTGGTACCTTTCCTCTTTCATTCCGGTGCTGAACCATTTTATCCTGGATTTAGTTGTCCGAAGCCTGTTTATCAGTGTGGTATTCCTGGTACCCATTTATTTTTTCAAAGTTTCGGAAGACATCAACCAAAAGGCAAAACAGCTGATGGGCCATTTCTTTGTTCGCAAATAAAATAAAGGAAAATGATTCTACCACGAATTTAACGGAAAATACTAAATTAGCCAAAAAACTATTAAATGTTCACACACCAATTTACCGGAAGAACTTGTGTCGCTTGGCGTAAGTGAGAAGATGATACGGTTGGCTATTGGTATTGAATCGTCCTGCAACTTAATTGATGATATAAACCAGGCATTGAATAAAATAGATGAATAATGACCATGAACGAACAGCAAATTGAACGATACAGCCGCCATATTATCCTGTCGGATGTAGGAGTAGAAGGACAGGAGAGAATATTGGATGGGAAAGTACTGATTATAGGGGTGGGAGGACTTGGTTCGCCGGTAGCACTCTACCTTGCCGCAGCAGGTGTGGGAACAATCGGAATTATTGATGGAGATGTCGTGGACAGGACAAACCTGCAACGTCAGGTTATCCATTTTACGCCAGACATTGGAAAGCCCAAGGTGATCTCCGCCAAAGAGAAAATTGAACTCATGAATCCGGATGTAAAAGTAAATGCATACCAGGATTTGGTAAACGCTTCAAATATCATGGATTATATCAGTGCGTATGATTTTATTATTGATGGTACGGATAATTTTACGACCAAGTTCCTCATTAATGATGCCTGTGTATTGAGCGGTAAAGCATTCTCTCATGGCGGAATCATAAGGTTTAGCGGTCAGGCACTGACCTACACCCCCGGAAACGCATGTTACCGGTGCCTGTTTCACGAACCGCCACCAAAAGGTTCGGTACCCTCCTGTTCGCAAGCAGGAGTACTTGGAGCAATAGCCGGAATGCTGGGCACTATTCAGGCTGCTGAGGCTCTGAAATATCTGACCGGCACCGGTGAGCTGTTAACAAACAAGCTTTATTATTTCGATACATCAAAAAATGATTACAGAACAATTAATGTTAAAAGATCGAAAGACTGTCCTGTTTGTGGAAAGCACCCCACGATTACGGAACTCCTGGACATTGAAATGCCGGCTTGTGATTTAAAACAATGAAAAGAAAGCACAATGAAAGAGGATAAAACAAAAAAGATGTCATTAATTGTCTTTAGTGGAAGTTTTGATAAACTCGTAGCGGCATTTACACTGGCAACAGGTGCGGCAGCTGTAAACTACGAAGTGAATATTTTTTTCACATTCTGGGGACTTAATGCTATTAAAAAGAAAGAAGGGAGGTCTTTTATCGGGAAAGGTACTCTGGCGCGATTCTTTAATTTCCTTTTGGGAGGACGAAAGAATGTACCTTTGAGCAGACTGAACTTTTGTGGAGTAAGTCCTAAGTTGATGATTTCACTTATGAAGAAAAGGAACGTGGCTACGTTAAATGAACTTTACCAGGCCGCAAAAGCATTAAACATAAACCTCTATGCCTGTGAAATGTCGATGCACATTTTGGGCCTGACCCTGGAAGATTTTGATAAAGAGGTGAAAGAGGTGCTTGGCGTACCCCGTTTTCTTGAGTATTCGGAAGGGGGAGACAGGATATTTATTTAGTGTGACTAAGAAACGTCAGTTTCTGCATTTCGAATTCCGATAACTATCGGATTGAACTTGACGTTTTCTAAGCCCCACGGTAAAACCCCGTGAGTTTTCCAGAGGTACTATTTAATCTTTCCGGAGATGGAATTCACAGGCAATCAGCCTTTACTTTGAAAATAAAAGAGAAATATTATGGCAACTTATCAATTAGATATAACAAAAGAACATTGCCCCATGACTTTTGTGAAAACAAAAGTAGAGCTATCGAAAATTAGCGGAGGCGATATACTTGAAGTAAGCTTACTTAAAGGAGAGCCGCTTGAGAATGTACCTAAAAGTGCAGAGGAACAAGGACACGAGATACTTAAAATAGCGCAGGTCGAAGGAGATGTTTATCAGGTAATTATCAGGAAAAGATGAAAGTAAGTATTAACCTGAGTTCGATATAAGCTACTTTATTGTTTTACTTGCCGGTGATTCGGAAATAAAATCATTTAAAATAAAAAATGGAGCCGTTACACAGCAAAAAACGGTGCCACTTCAAAATAATTCCTAATTTTGCCTGATTTTTTGAAAATATTTGTATATGCTCAAACCATTAAAAATATGTCTCGTAGGTAGCGGAGCCATTTCCACGGCTTTCGCCCAGGTTCTGGGACAAAATAGCCGAAATACAGTTGACATTCTATCCATTGAGGAGGAGGTCATTCATTCCATTAATAAAGACCACATTAATCACAGATATTTTCCAACCATAAAATTAAATGAGAACGTGC
>CAYYOW010000167.1:0-3716 GCA_964473395.1 uncultured Lentimicrobiaceae bacterium
AGAACCTGAGTCTCGAAGAGCTGGAAGAGATGCAGAAAATTATTGAAGAAGAAATTAAAAAGAAAAACAACCTTTAATCCGAAAACTATGAACCCGTTTATGCTTTATCTCATCAAATCGTTCCTGAGTTTGGGAATCTTCTATATCACCTGGCTCCTTTTCTTCAGGAAACAAACCGACTTCCATTTTAACCGGTATTATCTGATTTTCACCACACTGCTGGCAGTATTTATCCCTCTGATCCACCTCCCGGAACTGTTTCCCACCGGTTTTCAGAATCCCATCGGGCAATTGTCGGCCATCCAAATCGGGGAAGTACTGATTGGAAACACCGGAAGTCGTGCTGCTGCCGGCACGGAGTTGGCGTTGGCGACAGCGCTGTGGGGAATTTATCTTCTCGGAGTGTTTGTTATGACCATTCGCTTTCTATTGAGCCTGTTTCAGCTTTACCGCCTTGTCAGAAAGTCGGAAACAAAAACAGAGACCGGAATAAAATATGTCTTTACCTCTGGAAACATCCCGGTATTTTCCTTCTTCCATCTGATTTTTCTCAGCAAAGAAATATTTACAAATCCCCATGCAACAGCCATTATCAACCACGAAAAAATTCACATCCGGCAAAATCATTCCATCGATTTACTGACACTGGAAATACTTAATATCTTCCAATGGTTTAACCCTTTTGTTTACCTCATGAAAAAAGCCGTCAAAGAAAACCACGAATTTATTGCCGACAGCGGCATGTCTGTTTCCGAAAGCAGCGGAAACGGGTATCTGAACCTGCTTTTCAGAGAGACCAGCGGTTTTGAATTCAGCCCGATTACCCATAATTTCAGTTATTCACTTTTAAAAAAACGTATGATCATGATGAAAAATCAAAAATCCCAAAAAAGATTGTCAGTGAAATTATTGCTAAGTGCACTGGCTATCACTTTAACACTGTTTGCCTGCAACAGCACCTCCAAACAGGCTCCTGAGGCCACAACATCAAAAAAAAGTCTAAAGGTCGTTGCCCTTAATACGAACCCTGCTCAGGCTGATACCTCAAAAGTTTTTATGGTGGTTGAAAAAATGCCTGAATTTCCGGGTGGAACCAATAAGCTATTGAACTATCTCGCCACTCACATCAAATATCCGACAGAAGCCAGAAAAGCCAAAATACAAGGAAGAGTTTTTGTGAATTTTATTGTTGAAAAAGACGGTAGCATAAGCCATGTTAAAATAATTAAAAGTATCGGTTACGGTTGCGACAAAGAAGCCATGAATGCAGTGAAGAACATGCCCCGCTGGATACCCGGCCAGCAAAAGGGGAAGCCTGTCCGTGTCAGCTATAACCTGCCTGTTAAGTTTTCGTTACAATAAATTCCGCATAGAGTATCAGCTTTAAGTTCTTCGGATGTCTGGCCGCTGCTTCGCTATGACAGGCGGGCCACCCGGAAGTTATGGGCCTGTGGATTTAATGTCCGTATTCAACTGGAAGGGGTTGCAAATCAACCAGCGGAGAGAGTTCTTTGAGCGAGGATGCTCAAAGCGGGGTGAGGACGTTTAAAGCGATGATTGATTGCAAATCCCGACCGGTAGTAATGTACTTGTGGAATGTTCCTCATCCAATCGATGTATTTTTCGTATTTTTGAAGAAAAATTTGAGCCGATGGAATTTTCTCCGCTTACTGCCGTATCCCCTGTTGATGGCCGTTATCACGACAAAACAAATATCCTTTCGGAATATTTTTCCGAATATGCACTATTTCGCTATCGTACACAGGTGGAGATAGAATATTTTATTGCCCTTTGCCAGCTGCCGGTACCGGGATTGGAGAAAATAGAGGCTTCTCATTTTGAAACTTTGAGAAAAGTTTACCTGGACTTCTCCCCTGCCGATGCCCTTGCTATCAAAGAGATAGAAAAAATTACTAACCACGATGTGAAAGCAGTGGAGTATTTTATTAAAGAGAAAATGGATGCCGCCGGGCTGAATGAATACAAAGAGTTTATCCATTTCGGACTCACTTCTCAGGACATCAACAACACGGCTGTTCCGCTTTCACTGAAAGAAGCACACGAGAAGGTCATTTCTCCGGCGCTGGACAGGCTGAAAAAGCAATTGCTGCAACTGGCTCTTCAGTGGAAAAAGGTTCCCATGCTGGCCCGCACACACGGTCAGCCAGCTTCGCCAACACATCTCGGCAAAGAGATCTACGTCTTTGTGGAGCGGCTGGAAAACCAGTTCGACATGCTTCAAAATATTCCCTTTTCCGGAAAATTTGGTGGTGCCACCGGAAACATGAATGCCCACGTGATAACTTATCCCGATATCGACTGGGAAAATTTTGCCAAAGACTTTATGACCAACCAGTTGGGACTCCACCGGCAGAAAACCACGACACAAATCGAACATTATGATTATCTCGCTGCCTATTTCGACGGGTTGAAACGTATCGATAACATTCTGATGGACATGAGTCGCGATATGTGGTTGTATATCTCCATGAATTATTTCAAACAGAAAATCAAAGCCGGCGAAGTGGGATCTTCCGCCATGCCGCACAAGGTCAATCCTATTGATTTTGAAAATGCCGAAGGTAACCTCGGACTTGCCAACGCGCTTTTTGAACATCTCGCAGCCAAACTTCCGGTCTCCCGTCTGCAACGCGACCTGACCGATTCAACCGTCATTCGTAATATTGGCGTACCGCTGGCACATCTGCTTATTGCCTTGCAATCACTGGAAAAGGGACTGGGAAAGCTGATTTTAAATGAAGAAAAGCTGAAAGCCGATCTGGAAGACAACTGGGCCGTGGTAGCCGAAGCTATTCAAAATATTTTACGGAGAGAGCACTACCCACAACCTTATGAAACGCTGAAAGCGCTTACACGGACAAATAAAAAAATGAGCGAAGAAACTATTCATGATTTCATTGACAATCTTGATGTTTCTGAAGCTGTAAAAAAAGAATTGAAAGCCATCCGCCCGGAAAATTATACCGGGTTGGAATTGATATAACCGTAAATACTTCAGGCGTAATAGTCATTTCTTTTTTAGGATTTCTTCCTTTTCAATTAACTTTGCAAATCTAAAGGGACGCCTGAAGAGGAGGACGCCTGAAGAGGGGGAAGCGTTGGATACTTCAGACATATCGCCTAAAACCGTATTAAAAAATTTGATATGCAATTTTTGGATCACATTTCATTAAAAAAATACAACACTTTCGGCGTGGAAGCCAAAGCTCATTATTTTGTTGCCGTATCAAATTATGATGAACTAAAAAGTCTGATTACGAATCTGAAACCGGCAGAAAACAAACATCTTATTATGGGTGGTGGGAGCAACCTGCTTTTCACAAAAGATTTTGATGGCTGGCTGTTACACAGTGAAATCCAAGGTATCGAAATTACAGAGGAAACAGACAAACACGTTCTATTAAAAGTAGGTAGTGGTGAAAACTGGTCTGATTTTGTGGATTTTACGATGGAAAGAGGATGGGGCGGACTGGAAAATCTAAGTCTGATTCCGGGAACTGTAGGTGCTGCTCCCGTACAGAACATTGGCGCTTACGGTACAGAACAAAAAGATGTTTTCGTCGGCCTGGAAGCGTGTAATCTGATAACAGGCAAAGTATGTCATTTCAATAAGCTGGAATGTGATTTCGGTTACCGCAGAAGTATTTTAAAAGAAGCCGAAAAAGGCAAATGGTTTGTTTTAAATGTCACTTACC
>CAYYOW010000168.1:0-3690 GCA_964473395.1 uncultured Lentimicrobiaceae bacterium
TTATTAAAGGAGGAAGTCATTTCCTTACCTGGGAAAATTCAGAAGAGGTCTCTGCGATTATCCGGCAGCTGATGAAAGCAAAAGGGCTTGACACCGGGGAATAGCAACTTGCTTAACCTTTATCTTCTTTAGGACAAACCGGCTAACCGGAAATTTTATACCTTTACTCATTATTCTTGTTAAACCTGAATTATGAACAGAAATCTGAATTTAGAGAAGCTGAAAAATACCCCACTTTGGGATGTCATCGTTATCGGAGGAGGTGCCACAGGGCTGGGAACTGCTGTGGAAGCGGCTACCCGCGGATACAAAACCCTGTTGCTTGAGCAGGCTGATTTTGCCAAAGGAACCTCCAGTCGGAGTACCAAACTGGTACATGGCGGTGTTCGCTATCTTGCCCAGGGAGATATATCGCTGGTACTCGAAGCGTTGAAAGAACGTGGCCTTTTACGCCAGAATGCTCCACATCTTGTGCGTAACCAGGTATTTATCATCCCGACTTACGAGTGGTGGGATGGCCCGTTTTATACCGTTGGACTGAAAGTATATGACATGATGTCCGGCAAACTGGGGCTGGGGCCTTCGGAACGGATAGATACAGAAGCGGTGATCAGGGCTATTCCCAACCTGAAGAAAGAAGGGCTTAATGGTGGCGTCATATACTACGATGGGCAGTTTGATGATGCCCGCCTCGCCATTAGTCTGGCACAGACATTAGAAGACAATCGTGGAACCGCACTCAATTATTGTCGTGTTACCAATATTCTGAAAGACAATATGGGTTTTGTGGATGGTGTTAAAATCCTGGATGAGGAAAACAATGAGGTTTATGAGATAAAAGGAAAAACGGTGGTAAATGCTACGGGCGTTTTTGCTGACAGCATCATCCAAATGGATCATCCCGAAACAAAAAGAACCATTGTCCCTTCGCAAGGCGTTCACATCATCCTCGACCGGAAATTCCTTCAGGGCGATGCTGCTATTATGATACCCAAAACAACCGATGGACGCGTGTTGTTTGCCGTTCCTTGGCACGATAAAGTAGTTGTGGGAACCACCGACACCCTTATGGACGAAATCAGTCTGGAGCCACGGGCGCTACCCGAAGAAATTGATTTTATCCTGAATACGGCTGGCGAATATCTGGTTTATCCTCCGAAAAAATCAGATGTACGCAGCGTGTTTGCCGGCCTGCGTCCTCTGGCAGCACCGGAAGAAGAAGGTGAAAAAACCAAAGAGATCTCCAGAAGTCACAAAATCACCATCTCAGCCACCGGTCTGCTGACCATATCCGGTGGGAAATGGACAACTTACCGAAAAATGGGCGAAGATGTGATCGAAAAGGCTATTCTGATTGGCGGCCTCGAAGAAACATCATCGGTTACAGCAAACATGCCCATCCACGGGTATGTGAAGAGTTTTGATGAAACAGACCCGTTAAATTATTATGGCTCAGATCGGGATAAAATAAAATCGCTTTCACTAAAGGATAAAAATATGGCGGATGTGTTGGTGGAAGGATTTCCCTATACCAAAGCTGAGGTGGTTTGGGCTGTTCGCGAAGAGATGGCACGCACCGTTGAAGACTTCCTGGCTCGTCGCTCCCGCTTTTTGTTGCTGGATGCCCGCAAAAGCATGAAAGCAGCTCCTGCCGTGGCTAAAATTATTGCCGAAGAACTGGGCTTTCGGCGTCGCTGGCAACGTGAACAGATAGAGGATTATACAACGCTGGCCAAAGGCTACATTTTGGAATAAGACGTTTTCTTCTTTTTTAATACGCAATTCATGGAAAAAAAATACATTCTTGCGCTGGACCAGGGCACAACAAGTTCGCGTGCCATCATTTACGACCATGCTGGAAAAATATTGTCGATGGCGCAGAAAGAATTCCGGCAGATTTTTCCCAAACCAGGATTCGTGGAGCACGATCCCATGGAAATATATAGTTCCCAAATCAGCGTGGCAGCAGAAGCCATGGCTCAAATGGAAATTCATGATAACGTCATTGCCGCCATAGGCATTACCAACCAAAGAGAAACCACCATCGTCTGGAATCGGAAAACAGGAAAGCCGGTCTATAACGCCATTGTGTGGCAGGACAGGCGAACTTCGTCCTATTGTGACTGGCTGAAAAATGAGGGACTTCAAAACATGATTGCCGGGAAGACAGGATTGGAAATAGATGCTTATTTCTCGGCCACAAAGATAAAATGGGTTCTCGACAACGTAACAGGTACCCGCAAAGCCGCCGAAAATGGGGAACTGGCTTTCGGCACCGTGGACAGCTGGCTTATGTGGAACCTCAGCAACGGAAAGGCGCATCTTACCGATATAACCAATGCTTCGCGTACCATGCTTTTCAACATTCACACGTTGCAATGGGACGATGATTTGTTACGGCTTTTTGGTATTCCGGCTTCCATGCTTCCGGAAGTTAAAGCCAACAGCACACATTTTACCGATACTTCCGGATTAATCTTCTCGTCAAAAATTCCCATCACAGGCGTTGCCGGCGACCAGCAGGCAGCCCTCTTCGGACAGATGTGCATTCATCAGGGAATGGCGAAAAATACTTACGGAACCGGTTGCTTTATAATGCTGAACACCGGAGACAAAGCTGTCCGTTCCAAAAACAGAATGCTCACTACCGTGGCCTGGCAACTGAACAACAAAACGACTTATGCGCTGGAAGGAAGTGTTTTTGTGGGTGGCGCGGTTGTTCAATGGCTCCGCGATGGTGTAAGCCTTATTAAATCAGCTAATAATAGCGAAAAACTGGCGCTTTCGGTGGAAGATACTGACGGTGTCATATTTGTACCGGCATTTACCGGTTTGGGCGCTCCGCATTGGGATCAGGAGGCACGGGGAATGATTTACGGTATAACTCGCGGAACTACGCGGGCACACATAACTCGCGCGGCTCTCGAAGCCATCGCTTACCAAAGTTATGATGTAATAATAGCTATGCAGCAGGATGCCGGTTTTGCCATCGAAAACCTGCGCGTTGATGGCGGTGCGGCAGCCAACAATTTCCTTATGCAAATGCAAGCCGATTTGTTGCAGACCAACGTACAAAGACCCGTGGTATTGGAAAGTACATCGCTGGGTGTAGCCTATTTTGCCGGACTTGCAGTCGGCTTTTGGAAAGATGTGGCAGAAATAGAAAGTCAGTGGCAGGTGGAAAAGGCCTTTGTACCTACAAAAGATGCCGGGGATGTGGAAAAAGGAATTGCAGCCTGGCATGATGCCGTCGCACGGGTTTTACAAAAATATTAGGATTTTCTATTTAAAAATTTCTCCGGATAATTTGTAAAAACGGCATCCACATCTATACTCTCTAACCAGTTGAAATCATGCAATTTGTTCACGGTATAAACCCATACTTCCAAACCAGAGTCGTGTATTTCTTTCACCAAATCAGGATTCACCGTATGTAACGAAATATTGACAGAAAAGGCGCGTAAAACTGTTGCTATTTCAGCAAAATCATGTGGTTTCCTTTCATAAAGGATACCGATGTTTGTAACATTATCCAGCTCCCTAAACTGTCTCAACTGTTGATGGTCAAACGAAGAAATACAAAAATCATCCGTCTCCCGGCCATAGTTTTCTTTGTATTCGTTCAATAGCTTAATAGTGGGAGCGGCAACAGCTGCGCCTTTCAACTCAATGTTAATTTTCACACGTCGG
>CAYYOW010000169.1:0-3680 GCA_964473395.1 uncultured Lentimicrobiaceae bacterium
AGAAACATTTATGAAAGGCATTGACTATTCTTATTACTATGAAGAGAATGAATAATATCAAATAGTTTGAAAAGATAGAACAAAAAAAGCCAGCCCACAACAGCAGGGTATAGCCCATGCCGCAAATCACGGCTACATAGAAAAATGAACGATAAAATAAAAGATGTAACTTTAAAGAAAATTTAAGGGTAAAAATGCGGCACACAGAATACCCCCACACGTTATGATCACCAGCTCAAAATAAAGCTCTTTTTAGTCTACCCTTGCACTATATCTCTCATACCTTTTGCACTATAAAAAATATTCAGCCTGACAATGGAATTCCCTATCTTTGTTCCCCATGAGAGCAGCTGCCGGCAAGATTTTCAACACTACGCAACAAATGGATAAAATGTACCTGACAAAGAAAATAATCGATGCCTGATTTCAACCTGTTTATCCACCGGTTAAAACAAAGCCTTGCCCTCCCCCTTCCGGGACAGGCCGCACAGATGGCCATGGCTCCGCCCACACGTCAGGAAATGCTGCGCAACACGGAAAACCGCGAAAAGGCAAAACCCAGCGCCGTACTTATCCTGTTTTATCCGGGTCAGGACGAAATCAGATTTGTCCTTATCGAAAGAGCCACATACAACGGTATTCACAGCGGACAAATTGCCTTTCCGGGAGGGCAACGTGACCCTGCAGACCACGACCTCCGCGCCACCGCTTTGCGCGAAGCCAAAGAAGAAACCGGCATCGACCCGCGGCAGGTGAATATCCTCGGTGAGCTGACGAAGATGTACATCCCACCCAGCCATTTCGATGTTTATCCATTTGTGGGGTTTATGACAAAGAAACCTGATTTCCAGGTGGACAATACGGAAACAAAAGCCATCCTGGAGATAAAACTGGACCATTTTCTCAACCCTGCCTGCCGAACCATAAAAACCATTCACCACCGTACCGGCAGAGAAGTGGATGTTCCCTGTTTTTACCTGAACGACAAGATTGTATGGGGTGCTACAGCTATGATTTTGAGTGAACTGCTGGAAATTATTGAAAGAGGTTGATGCCTCCGCCGGCATGGGGAGACATGGCGTCATACAACACGACAATTCTCTGGTAACAAAACAGTCCTACCGAAGTAAACGGGTTTTCCCTATTTTTGTCAGATGCAATGGATAATTTTTAGCAGCGGACTACTTCTGGCCTATTTGCTGGGATCTATTCCCACGGCCGTTTGGGTTGGGAAAATATTTTACAGTCTGGATATCCGCGACGAAGGTTCGGGAAACGCCGGAGCCACCAATGTCATCCGTGTACTTGGCGTAAAAGCAGGTATTCCCGTCATTCTCGTGGATGTTGTCAAAGGTTTTCTCGCAGCCTGGCTTATGGCGCATTTTGTCCCGGCAGGCTGGACAAGCACACAGGCCGTTTATGCACAAATACTGGCCGGATTTATGGCTGTTATCGGTCATGTCTATCCCGTTTTTGCCTCTTTCAGGGGTGGAAAAGGTGTCGCCACATTGCTGGGTATGGGCATTGCGCTCTTCCCCAATGTGATTTGGATTCCGGTGGTAGTCTTTACAATTGTAGCTTTGGGGACAGGTTATGTCTCGCTGGGGTCTATGCTTGGCGGGCTTTCCTTTCCACTGGCCGACATTCTACTATACCACGACAGGCATCCCGGCAAGATTATCTTTTCTATTGTGGTTGCGCTGTTTCTTCTTTATACACACCGGCAAAACATCCGGAGGCTGTGGAGAGGTGAAGAAAATCGTTTTAGAAGGGTTAAAAAAACTTAACAACTATTGTGGAAAACTTATTTAAAAGAACAGGTAAATACTTAATGGAAATTTTTACTTTTACCTTTTAAATATTTTTGTAGAAAAGAAAATTCTAACGCCATGAAATTTATCATATCAAGTGCCAGCCTGTTGAAGAGTTTACAAAAAATTAGCGGCGTGATGAGCAACAGCAACACGCTTCCCATTCTCGATGATTTTTTGTTTGAGCTCTCCGAAGAGAAATCGCTGAAAATCACTGCCTCTGACCTTGAAACTACCATAACGGTTGTGGTACAGGTTGACATGGCCGAGAACCCGGGGAAAATTGCCATTCCTGCCCGTATGTTGCTGGATATCACCAAGACTTTTCCGAACATACCTGTTACTTTTAACGTGGACATGGATTCGCAGGAAGTACAATTACTTGCCGGCGAAGGAAAATATAAGCTGATTGGCCACAACAGCGCTGAGTTTCCGCAAATTCCGGTACTTGAAAATACCATTTCCGTTAAACTGGATGCCTCCATGCTGGTGAATGCCTTTGGGAAAACGCTGTTTGCCACTGGTACTGATGAACTGCGGCCGGTGATGTCGGGAGTCTATTGTGAGATTGAACAGGATCACATGAATTTTGTGGCCACCGATGCCCACAAGCTGGTACGTTATAGACGTCATGATGTAAAATCAGACAACAGCGCTTCTTTTATCCTGCCAAAAAAACCTTTGAACCATTTGAAAAACATCATGCCCGACGACCCGGAGATGGAAATAATAATGGAATACAACGACACCAATGCTATTTTTCAGTTTGATGATGTCACCATGGTCTGCCGGTTGATTGACGGGAAATATCCCAACTACGAAGCAGTCATCCCCACACAAAATCCTTATAAGCTGGTGGTGAATAGGAAGAACCTGCTGGATTCGCTGCGCCGCGTGGCTATTTTCGGAAGCAAATCAACCCATCAGGTACGGTTTAAAATCTCCGGCCAGGAGCTGGTGCTCACTGCTGAAGATATTGACTACTCCAGTAATGCCAAAGAGCGCTTAACCTGCAACTACTCAGGAGAAGACATTGAAATCGGTTTTAACTCCAAATTTATGCAGGAGATGCTAAATACGCTGGAAGCCGAAAACATCGACATCGAATTATCGGCACCCAACCGTGCAGGTATCATTCTCCCCGATACCAACGACAATGAAGCAGAAGACATCCTGATGCTGATTATGCCTGTGATGCTAACGCAATAAGAAAAAATTCGCAAAAAAAACGGAGGCCAAAAGCCTCCGTTTTTTTTTTGCAACTCAGGCAAACATTATGAGACCCTTGCAAAGCGAAAGATTTTGTTTCAGATTGAGGCAAAATCTGATGAAAAACCGCAATTTACCAATGTAAATGAGGATTTTGAAGAAGATTTTAACGAAAAGCTGGAGCAAAAGATGAGTTTTGCAAAGGCCTCATTATTTTCATCTTCTCAGGATACTGTATGCACATCGGGCAACCGCCACCGGCTCTTCCTGTTGCTTTTGAAATAGTTTTACATCTGCTATAATAATCCGTTTCCCGGCTTTTACCAAAACAGCTTCACCACAGATATCCTCCTCTACAGCTCCATGCAAGTAATCGATCCGCATATCCACCGTATTCACCTGATCCTGGGAACGAGCCAGGCTCAAAGCCACCAAACCGCCAATGGTATCAGCCACACTTGCCAAAATACCGCCATGCCAAAGTCCTCTCCTGAAATCGCCCACAAACTGCTTTTGAAAGGGAACCCGCACCTCTGCATAGCCTTCTTCCAACTTTTCAATGACAACACCCAGCAGCTTATTTACGGGCATAACATCCTGCATCACCTTCTTTAAAGTCTGTAAACGTTTCAACGTTTCAGTATCATTTTCTTTCATTTT
>CAYYOW010000170.1:0-3620 GCA_964473395.1 uncultured Lentimicrobiaceae bacterium
CTTACATGTGCAGCAAGCACTTTTTGTGCCGCAGCTGAAGCCAGCTTATAAATTACGTATAAATGATTATAAATCCGCTCCGACTCTATCATAAGCGTACGCCAGTTTTTTGTTGACAAAGAAGGTGTTACATCCAATGCCATTTCAACAGCACGGCCAAATGCCACGGAATGAGATATGGCGAAATTGCTACAAACCCTTTCGGCCATCATCAGTGCTGTTTCGGGCGATTTACCCCGCATGGATTTTGCAATTTCTCTTTGTTTCCAGCTAATGTCAATGGTTGCGCGCAAAATCTTTTCGCCATAAGTATATAAATGAAAACAGCCGGCTTCCCGTACCCCCGCCGTAACCGGACCATAACGAAACCTGAATACGCCGGGGCCTTTCATAGGCTCATCATTGATTTTCAGAGGATGCTGTTTCAAAACCGAATAGTTGCCATACCTCTTTTCAGGATGGCTTCCATCGGCCTTAACAAGAACAGGTTGTCCGTTGTCGAGAATAAAAAGCTGCTCGCTTTCATTGGTTGCTATAATGCCTATCAGTACTTTCATGGTTACAAAAGGTTTTTTAACAACAATTCGAAATAAGGGATAAACAGAACCGCCAGAAAAGACAGCACCAAATTGACAATGGCAACCCACGTTTCTGTGCGCGAGCGTTCTCTTTTGATGTTTTCCTTACCAGTAAAAATCATTTTACCTGTTTTGAAATTTACTGAGATAAAGGCGATGGCCAGGAAAAGTATGACAACCAATGCCAGCAGCCATCCGTATTGTGCAATAAGCGCAGAAAAGATAAACAGTTCCCCGACGAAGATAGCGAAGGGTGGTGCTCCTGTAACAGCCATGGCCGCAACAAAAAGGGTAGAGGCAGCACGTGGCAACCGCTGAATAAGGCCGTTTACTTTTTGCATATCCGTGGTATGAGAAATGGACAGTATATCACCCGTAAGGAAAAATACGGAAGACTTAGCCAAACCATGTGAAAGGATAATAACCACTGCTCCCAGCAATCCGTACCCTCCCAAAGAAAGACCAATCAATATCATACCCATATTCTCCATGCTGGAATAAGCAAACATTCTTTTGTAATTGCTCTGCACGGTCATCATCAATGCGGCCACTGCCACCGTCAGGATGCCCAGTATCAAAGCAAATAATTTTATCGTAGGCGTGGGGAATATCTGCATGAGCCTTGCTATGGCGTACAAAGCCACCGGCAGCAAAACAGCCGAAAAAATGGCACTGACCGGTGCAGGGGCTTTGCCATGAACGTCAGGAAGCCAGGTGTGCATGGGAAATATTCCCGCTTTGGTACCGAAACCGACAATTCCCAATAAAATTCCAATCAGAAACACCCTGTTATCCGGATGATGCAACAGCAGTTCATGCAGACTAAGCGTACCTGCCGAGCCGTAAATAAAAGTTACGGCTATAAGAGAAATGACCAGCCCGGTGGAAACGATAATCACATACCGCCAGGCCGATTCCACTGTTACCTGGTTATTTTCCGTGGCTATCAGCAAAGCGCTGCTTACCGTCGTCGCTTCAATGCCCACCCATATTAATCCCAGATTATCAACACTCACCGAAAAAAACATGGTAGCCACAAAAATGTTTAGCAAAATATAATAGAGCCGGTGCTGGAACAAAAGATTCTCAATATGTTTGAGATAGGATAACGAATACAAAACTGTACTCATATATACCAAAGCAATGGTCAGTATTAACAATTTGGATAGTCCGTCAATATACAAATAGCCATCAATGTAGTCGGGTTGAAAAAGTAGGTATACCGCCGAGGCCAAAGAAAAAACCGAGGCAATAACAGACATCGTTCTATCCACATAGCGTACCGGTAAGATACATACTACAGCTCCGATGAAGCTAAAAAATATTGGAAGTATATAAATGATATGTTGACTCATAACCTGCTTCTTAATTTATCCACGTAATTCTGATTCATAAGTATCCCCTTCCCTTAGAATAGCGCTCTCTCTTACACGTATTATGAGGCTGGATACAACAACCAGCCCCAGCAGGTCTAGTATCACACCCGCCTCAACAATAAATGGCAACCCGCCAAAAACCCATCCGGAAAGCATAACAACAGCATTTTCCATAACTAAAAATCCAATCATCTGTATGTAAGCGTGCTTGTGTGAGATGATGAGCAGCGAAGCCTGTAGAAACAGTGCAAAAGGTACGGAACCCGACCGGACCTTCAAAACCGAGTATAAGCTGTTTTGATAAATAAAATAGCCAATAGCAATCAGGACAAGGGATAATAAAATTGATCCGCCCACACCCATCATAGGTTTGTCTTCCCGCACCCGCCATGGTTTTTTATAAAGGCGATGCAATGCTTTGTTCATAACAACAGGGATGGTTATCCCGCGGACAACAATAGTGAGCCCCGCAAGGACAAACAGCATATATTCTTCATGCGGACGGCTCAACCCCAGCAACACCAAAAAGAGGGCTATAATGAAGGAAGAAGCAGCAAATAAAATGATTATTCTCTGTACATGTATTTCCCATTGCATCAGCAATGTAAAAACAATAAGCAGGAAACCTAACACTTCAAATATCTGATTCATAATAAATTACTATTTTACAATATAATAGGCCAGGCTTGCAAGGAATGCCAGTGCAAAAGCCACGGCGAGAAAATCAAAATTTTTGTATAAACGAAATTTAGAAATTGTCGTATTCAAAAGGGCAAATATTACGATTAGTCCCGACAATTTTAACAAGTGAACACCCATGTAAATAATGATACTCAGAAAACCACTGTGTTCCATTGGAACACCAAAGGGGATAAGATAAACGTTGAGAAACACGCTCAGCAAAATAAAAGTCTTCATATAAGACCCCAGCTTATACATGGCCAGGTCTGTTCCGGTATATTCAAAAGGCATGGCCTGGTCTATCATCCCCAGCTCGCCATTGGTATGCGACTCCACGGGCAGCTGCCCTGTTTCGATGATAAGCACCATGAAAAATGCCACCAACACAAATCCGTGTACGAGAGAATAATACCATTGTGGAGAGCTTCTGAGGACATTATTGATAACAAACGGGTTGTTGGTATTGGAAATCACCCCCAGCATGATGAATATAAGTACAATAATAGGCTCTGTAAACACCGCCAGACTTGCCGAACGTGATGTGCCGAGATGCGCGTAATTGCTGCGGCTGTCGATGGCTGAGAACTTTTTAATTGCTGCTGCCGCGCCAAAAAACAGCCCGCCACCGATAAAGTCGGCACTGGGTGCAAAGGGCAAAGGATAAGCCGTAATAATCGGCAGGATCATTGCCAGAAAGGCATAAAACATAACAATAACGTAAGGCCCTAACCTGAAAACAGGCGATGATATCTGTGGTACAATACACTCTTTGTGAAAAAGCTTGATAAGGTCGTAATATGGCTGGAAAACAGAAGGCCCCTGTTTAGATTCTATGCGCTCCTCCAAAGATCGCTGCACACCGATAACCAATGGTGCAGCGAGGATCACATATACTATTTCAATAAAACTATATAAATATAACATGGCGCATACTTAAAATAGATTAACAACAATCATTATTCAAGTAGGAGCCATTGGTTGTAAA
>CAYYOW010000171.1:0-3617 GCA_964473395.1 uncultured Lentimicrobiaceae bacterium
AATGAGATGGTGATGTACTGCAGCAACGGCCAGTAGGGAAGGGAACGGAGCCATTTCGCTGTTCAGGGCTCTGTCGGACAGGATAATAAAGTTTTTCTTGGCATCTACAGCATCTTCAGCGGCTTTCAGCATCCCGTCAAAAGCTTTCTTAAAATCTTCCATTCCCCGGTTTGCAGGAAAAAGCATGGGGATGGTTGCGTGTGTGAACATTTCGTCTTTCAGGTCTTTTATCTTACCCAAATCGGTATTGATTAGAATCGGATCAAGAAACTTAATCAGCCGGCAGTGATCGGGGCTTTCCGATAAAATATTAGAGTTAAGAGAGCCTATGTAATTGGTCAGCGACATAACGAGACCTTCGCGAATAGGATCGATGGCAGGGTTGGTAACCTGGGCAAAAATTTGTTTGAAATAATTAAACAGACGCTGGGGCTGTCGTGAAAAAATTGCCGTTGGCGCATCATTTCCCATGGAGCCAATCGGTTCCACTCCGGTATTGGCCATAGTCTGTATCAGCCATTCCATCTCTTCTTTTGTGTACGAAAAGGCTCTGGCAAAGGTGTGAAAATCCTCTATGGCGGAAGGAACACGTTTCTTTACTTTGATGTCGTTCATCATCAATCGGTTCTCTTTCAGCCACATGGAGTAAGGGTTACGGCGGCTAAGCTGGTCTTTCACCTCCTTATCGGGAATGATGGTTCCGAGCTGGGTATCCACCAACAGGATTTTTCCCGGGCGAAGTCTTCCTTTTTCTATAATTTCTTCCGGGGCAAATTGTTGAACACCTACCTCAGAAGCCATAATAATCAAATCGTTTTTGGTTATAACATAACGCGAAGGCCTTAACCCGTTTCTGTCGAGCGTTCCACCTATATACCGACCATCGGAAAAGACCATGGCTGCCGGGCCATCCCAGGGCTCCATAATGGTAGAGTGGTATTCGTAAAAGGCCTTTAAACTTTCGGGAATGGGATTTTTTTCGTTGAATGATTCGGGGATCATCATACACATGGCGTGGTCGAGCGAACGACCGGTCATGTGCAGAAATTCCAGCACATTATCAAAAGAGGCAGAATCCGATTTCCCCTCTTCGATAACGGGCAAAATCTTTTCCAGATCTTCTCCAAAGACATCCGACTTCAGTAAGCCCTCACGGGCATGTGTCCACAGGCGATTTCCTTTGATGGTATTTATCTCTCCGTTGTGTGCCAGCAGGCGAAACGGCTGAGCCAATGCCCAGGTGGGGAAGGTGTTGGTGCTAAAGCGGGAATGCACCAGCGCAATGGCTGATTTAAACTGGGGGTGTTGAAGATCAGGATAATAAGCCCGAAGCTGATCGGGGGTAAACATCCCTTTATAAATGATGGTTTTGGAAGAAAGGCTAAGGATATAGAAAACCTCTTTTTGGGACATCTCTAAAGCATGAACCCTTTTCTCGGTCAACTTGCGCACCATATAGAGTTTGCGTTCCAGCTCATCCTGTTCCAGCGCCGCCTTTACAAAGACCTGCTTTATCAGTGGCTCGGTAGTTTTGGAAATAGCTCCTAGTACAGAGGAGTTGACAGGCACATCACGAAAAGCTACCAAATCCAGTCCTTCTTCTTTTATAGTATTGGCCAGAATTTCCAGACAGGCGTTGGCTTCTGTTTCAATTTTAGGTAAAAAAATCAAGCCGGTCCCATATTCTCCTTTTTCGGAAACATCCGCTTTTAATACCTCTTTGATAAATTCGTGCGGTATCTGCATTAAGATACCCGCTCCATCGCCACTGGCATCATCGGCCCCTCTTGCTCCCCGGTGGTCCAGGTTTTGCAGGACTTCAAATCCCCTTTCAACTATAGCATGTGAAGGTACCCCTTTGATATGGGTTACAAAACCAATTCCGCAGTTATCATGCTCATTTTCGGGGTTATACATCCCTTCCTTTTGTGGAAATCCCATCACCATTGTTTAATAATTTTATTAGTATTTTATATTTTTGGTTCATGATAGGCCAATTATAGAGAGGCCTTCGTGTTCCGTTTTTCCTTTCGGTGCAGAAACTGCTTTTTCACCGATATAATTCATGCGAACAAGATAGTTCCTCCAAAGATTATGGGCTCAAAATCTTTTTACCGCAATGTTCCCATAAATGAGGAAAAACAAGTCTTTTGCTTGAGAATTACTCCAAAAGTAATGAAATGAACCCGTTTTAGGAGTTTTTGGTTACTTGAAGATACAACAAGCCAATGCGATTTTTTCGTACTGTTTGGGTTAAAACTAATTTTTAATTTATTTGTTTACTGAATCTTAACCGGATATGGCTATTGAAAAAAGTAAGGGATACATAAATACGGGGGCTGAACAGCTGATTTTGCCAAAGTCGGGTTCTGCAAACGATTTTTATGGCATAATCCTTTCCCTTTTTCAAAAAAAGCAACATTTTTACAGGAAATTTTGTTTTCCGGTGAAGATTCGGCAAAAAAGCGGGTAAAATATTATTTTCTATCTGTGGAACAAGACTCGCCGGCATTTTCTATCTTTGTGGCTCAAAAATTCAATCTTATGAAAGACACAATTGCTATTTTGTGCGGCGGAGGTCCTGCTCCCGGAATTAACTCGGTGATTAGCTCGGTATCCATGGCTTTCCTCGATTCGGGCTACCGCGTTCTTGGTATCCACGAAGGTTATAAAGGATTGCTTTCAGAGGAGCCCGATGTACAGGAGATCGATTTCAAATTTGCCGATGACATCCACAGAAGAGGGGGGTCAGCATTGAAGATGAGCCGGTTTAAACCAAAAGATTCGGAATTTTCAACCCGGTTTTTTCTTGATTATAATGTGAAGCTACTGGTGACGATTGGTGGTGACGACACGGCTTCAACAGCCAACCGCATCTCCAAATTTCTGCGTAAAAACGATGTCAATATCCAAAATATTCACGTTCCCAAAACTATCGATAACGACCTGCCTCTGCCGGATAATACACCAACTTTCGGTTACCAGTCAGCCAAACAGGAAGGTGTTCGTATTGCCCAGACGGTGTATGAAGATGCCCGCACCAGCGGTAATTGGTTTGTTACGGCAGCCATGGGGCGCGAAGCCGGCCATCTGGCTTTCGGTATTGGTGCTGCCAGCCATTTTCCCATGATTGTTATTCCGGAAATGTTTAATAAAGTGGAAGTTACCTTCGACCGGATTATCAAGCTGATTATCTCTGCTATCGTCAAACGGAAAATTCTCGGTATTGGATACGGCGTAGCCATCGTCAGCGAAGGAGTTTTTCATTTTATGTCGGATGACGAAATCAATAATTCAGGTATTGATTTTACCTATGATGAACACGGTCATCCCGAATTGGGTAACGTAAGTAAAGCACATATTTTTAATGTTTTACTACAGAACAGACTAAAGAAATTGGGCTTAAAAGTTAAGAGTCGTCCGGTAGAGCTGGGTTACGAGTTGCGTTGTGTTCCGCCTGTAGCTTTCGATTTGATGTATTGCGGTCTGCTCGGATATGGTGTTAAAAAACTTTTCGACGAAGGGCGGACAGGTTGCATGGTAACGGCTTCCAACACCGGAAAAATAAGCCCGTTGTATCTCGAAGATGTTTCGGATGCTTCCGGAAAAATTATGCC
>CAYYOW010000172.1:0-3612 GCA_964473395.1 uncultured Lentimicrobiaceae bacterium
AGCATTTCTGTAAAATGGGCGAAGAAAAGTTGTCGCAGCAACAGCCTTTTGTAATCACTGGTTCCTCGAATATCGCTGATGGGTGCAATTTCAGAAAGAAGTACATCGGCGGCTTCTGCTACCAGCTCGGGGATAAGTTTTTTCCCTTTCAGAAATTCCACGGTCTTTTCCGCGTAAAAAGGCCAGGCAAAGACTCCTCCTGCCGAAAGATGTATTTCCCGGATAATGTCGCCTTCAACTTGTAGCATCATGGCCGAGTTCACACTGGCAATATCCAAATGTTGCCGTTTACTCACCTTCTCAAAATTGAAAGCTGCCTTCTTTTCCGGTAACCTGAAACGGATGTGTGTGATTACTTCGCCCGGCTTCATGACCAGTTGCTTATATCCTGAATAAAATTTCTTCAACTGCACATTTCGCTTTGTCCCGGCCGTTGTCTCCAAATGCACTTCAGCATCGAGAGCCAGAAAAAAAATCACCAGGTCGGCGATGGGGGAGGCGTTCACAATGTTTCCAGCCACAGTTCCCATGTTGCGAATGGGTTCTGACGAGATAAGTTTGAAATAATCATTAAGCCGGGGAAAAGAATGCTGCAAAACCGGATGTTGCATGATGTCGGTAGCCGTTGCTGTCCCATCAATCCGGCAAACGCCATTATCTGTTTCAATTTCAATAGCGCAAGCGTCCGCTTGTGCCTTATCCCCCTTCAAAAAATACAAATCAGCAACAGCCAACACATCGGCCTGTTGCACAAAGAGGTCGGTACCACCACCCACCAATTTTCCACTTTTGCTTCCTCTGTTTTCTGTTTTGATTTCTTTGAGTCTGCCAGCAATACCGCGAAAATATTCCGGTAGAAAAGCCTCTTTTATCAACCAGCCAAGCGGATCTTTTTCGTCTTTTTTCGCCAAAGTAGCAACAAGGTCTCCGGCGGCCTGTTTGATGGAACTGTATCCCGTACAGCGGCAAATGTTACCACTTATGGCGCTAATTACCTTTTCGGGAGATGACTTCTCCGGCGCCAGGCTGTGTGCCGTAAGCGACATGATGAAGCCGGGGGTGCAAAACCCGCATTGTGTAGCGGCATTGTCGATCATTGCCTGCTGCACAGGCGACATTAACTCTTTTTGCAAGCCTTCAATAGTAACAATGTGTTTGCCATGAATTTTGCCCAGCGGCGTGAGGCAGGAGACAATACTTTTGTAATGAATTTTGTCGTTTTCAAGATGGCCCTCTAACACGGTACAAGCGCCGCAATCACCTTCGCGACAACCAATTTTGGTTCCCATAAGGTGCATTTTGTAACGGACAAAATCGAGCAGAACCGTTCCTGCCGGTTCCTCAGTTTTTATCAGTTGATTATTTAAAATAAAGGTAATCATACCGGAAAAATTTGTGTTTGATGGACAAAAATACGGAAATCCTCCCTGTAAAAGAAAGCTTCTTGCTTTGGAAGAAGAAAACCAGCGACTAATTGCAGCGGTTTTTTTGTCGGGCAGCCGGGCTGTTCGTTTTATCTGCTCCTGGCAACGGGGTGTTTCGTAACGCGGCAAAGGAGCTTCCGGTGGTCGCTCTTTCCCGCTAACTCCACATCCCCGTTGCCAGGCACAGGATATCACTCCCATCCCTGCCCGGTGAGAAAACGTATCAAATAATCAAAAAGTCTATTCAGCACCTCACATTCTTTTCTACTTTTGCGGGTAAAAGAAAAGCCATGGGACTGATAGTTTTCTCCGACGAATACTTTATGAATGAAGCCCTGAAAGAGGCGCACAAGGCTTTTGATGCCGGAGAGGTACCCGTAGGAGCAGTCATCGTCTGCAAAGACCGCATCGTGGCGAGAGCACATAACCTTACCGAAACATTGAATGATGTAACGGCACATGCAGAGATGCAAGCTTTTACAGCTGCCGCCAACTACCTGAACAGTAAATATCTGCGCGATTGTACTCTCTATGTAACACTTGAGCCCTGCCTGATGTGTGCCGGTGGCGCTTACTGGTCGCAGATTGGTAGAGTTGTATATGGCGCTGACGATGAAAAACGGGGCTTTTCTTTGTTGAAAGCGCCGGTTTTACATCCTTCTACCCAATTGGAGAAAGGGGTTCTGGCCGGGGCATGCAGCCATCTTATGACGGAATTTTTTCAGAGGAAAAGAAGCTGAGCGCTATTCTTGAAAACAACCTGCGTCAGGTCATTTTACTTCCACGCTTTGGCTACCAGTCCGGTACCGGTTTTGTGCGTCTCTTTTAAGTCCAAGGCATTTAACACCAGCACAAACGGGAATGTCAACAGATAATAAAAAGGCAGAATAATAAAAAACAGATAACTGATGTTGAGCATAATGATGGGATATTTCATGCTTAGCTTCCAGCCCAGGTTTCCTGTGAATCCATATTGATAATAGACGACCGATTTAGTAAATCCGGCACCTTTTAACTTATCTTTTATTTCCTGAATTCCATAACCATCGCGCACATGCTCATCGATAAAAGAATGTGCTTCGCCTTCTTCGTGGTCATGGTGATGCACGTCGGAGCCGCCCTGGTCGGAGGGGGTGGAAATCAATAGCATACCGCCTTTTTTCAGCGATTGATAAAAATTCCGGAGAACCTTTTCATCTTCTTCAATATGTTCCATCACGTCCACACATAAAACCAGATCATAAGTCTCTTTCTCGGCAAAGGCAGTGAGGTTGGCTACGGCAAAAGTGGTGTTTTTCAATCCTATTTTCCGGAAGAATGTATTACAGTCGGCAATTTGTTCCGGCTTTACATCCACGCCTTTTATGAGCCAGTCGTTGTGGCGTCGGGCCATGTAATAATCATATTGACCGAAACCAGAACCGGCATCCAGAACTGTTAGCGAGGTTTTTTTTTCTTTTTCAATTTGCCGGAGCGCCTTGCGTACATGCCACGAGCGCAACAATAGGAGATCCAGTAAGCGGTAAAAGAGTTTCCGAAAAGCAGGTGTCCGGTTGAAGAACACGCCCAGCTTCCTCTTTATGGGGTCGTATTGCATAAAATCCGGTATTAGATTATTGGTCGTCTTTCAACAGCTCGTCGATGCGGTCGATGTAGTCCAGCGAGTCATCTTCAAAAAATTGCAACTCAGGCACTACCCGCAGCTGATGACGGATACGTTCACCCAGTTTACCGCGAATTTCTTTGGTATGTTTCCCAATTCGTTTCATAAGTACCGCTTTATCGCTGACGGCAAAAAGACTCAGATAAACTCTCGCCAGACTCAAATCGGGGGTTACATATACTTTGGTAACGGTAACCATGGCGTGTTGCGTCACATACCCCATTTCCTGTTGAAAAATCTCTCCAACATCACGTTGCAGTAGTTTTTGAATGCGTTCTTGTCGTTTATTTTCCATGGGGCAAAAATAATATCTTTTATGGAAACGGGAAAGGAGCAGGTTTACCCCAAGAAATTTTCCTTCATTTGGTTGTGTTGTAAGGATAGAAACTTTCTGTGAGGAAAATCTTATGTCGAGCTCAGGTTATTAAGTGTTCCCTGAAGCCAGATCTCAAAAGGACTAACTTTTTCTAACAAACTTTAAACAACTTCATTGCAAACATTAGTATTGATCTTGTTTAATGTTTA
>CAYYOW010000173.1:0-3565 GCA_964473395.1 uncultured Lentimicrobiaceae bacterium
TGGATGAAATCAGGGAAGAGCTGGGCGATTTGATGATGCATTTGGTGTTTTATGCCAAAATTGGTGAGGAAAAGCAGGCTTTCGATATACGTGATATACTGGAAGGAATTTCTGAGAAGCTAATTTACCGTCATCCGCATATATATGGCGGTGTGGAGGTGGCCGATGCCGACGAGGTGGCGGATAACTGGGAAAAACTTAAACTGAAAGAAGGAAAGAAATCGGTGCTTTCGGGTGTACCCCAATCGCTGCCTCCATTGTTGAAAGCTTATCGCATGCAGGAAAAGGTAAAAGGCGTTGGCTTCGAGTGGAAAGAACGTGCACAGGTTTGGGAAAAAGTGGAAGAAGAGATGAACGAACTGAAAACCGAAGTGGAACAAAACACCTCAAAAGATAAAATTGAAGAGGAATTCGGCGACTTGCTCTTTGCCCTTGTTAATTATGCCCGCTATGTGGGGATCAATCCGGATGATGCTTTGGAACGTACCAACCGTAAATTTATCCGCCGGTTTCAGTTTATCGAAACACAATCGGCCAAAGAAGGTTATAATCTGACAGATATGACCCTCGACGAGATGGACGCTTACTGGAATCAGGCCAAAGAAGAGGAATAAAGCCGGGATTTACCGGATTTGTGTATGTTTGAAATTTCAAAACAGAAGATAAAATACCCTCATGAAAATCAATAAATCTATTATTACCCTGTTTTTTGTCTTGATTTTTTCTGTCCAACTGTTCGGGCAACAGCAGAATCAAACGGAAGCTTTTCCTCAATATTCTTATAAACCCAACAAGGAATATTATAAATCGTATTGGACAGCAATTAAAAAAACGGCTACCGGGCCCGCCCGCTGGGGGAAAAAGGAGTGGATTACTTTTGGTGGTGTTGTTGTTGGAGGAACGGTACTTTATATTTATGATGCGCAAATCAGGAATTTTTTTCAGTCTCATCGTTCTCCCGGCTTAGATAAGGTATCAAAATACGGTTTTGAACCATGGGGACGCGGCCTTTATACCCTTCCTTTGCTTGGGGGGTTCTACCTTTACGGCCTTTCTGCCAATAACACAAAAGCACGTCAGGTTGCCATGGCCGGAACACAGGCTTTTATTATGGGAGGCATTAGCGTGGAGGTTCTGAAAGTTTTGTTTGGCCGGCATCGGCCATATCAGGGTATTCTCCCCAATCCCAAAGTGTGGACAGGCCCTTTTGGTTCATTAGACTATAATTCCATGCCTTCCGGACATACCACGGTGGCTTTTTCGGTGGCAACCGTATTTGCTTCTGTTTATAAAGACAAACCCTGGGTAGGCGTCCTCTCTTACGGGATTGCTACCGGCGTAGCCCTTTCGCGCCTCAACGACGACAAACACTGGGCTTCCGATGTTTTTATCGGGGCAGCTCTGGGCTTTGCTGTGGGAAAAACGGTTTACCACATCATGGAAGGACATACAAACCTGACTCTGGGAATCTCCAATACGGGTGGTATTGCTTTGGCATATCATTTATAAAAGTAGCTTGCCAGGCAATCGCTTTCTCCTGAAAAATTAAAGTATTCCCGGGAAGAGCGCTTTTCTATCCTTTGGATAATCAGGAAAATAACGATGATACCACCGATGATGATCCAAGGCGCGCGGGAGGAGATTGGCTACTGTCCACAAAGCAAAAGAAAATGCCGGCAGACACCATCCCATAAGTGCCCATCCACTCCATTCGATAATTTCGCCCATCAGATTGGGTGAGGAGACTTTTTCAAAAAGGCCGCCATGCGGGATATAATAACCTTTTTTCCCTCCTTTGCGAAGGTTGAGTAATGCCTGATCCGAAGAAATGTTAATGTACATTCCGGCGAAAAACAGGATAATTCCCAAAATAAATTGCCAGCTCCAAAACCATGAGACAGGATAATCCGGATGCAGCGTACCAAACCAGTATCCGTTGAAAAAACCATTTGAAAAGTTGAAGAACAGTGCCAGCAACACAATCATCCAGGGCATCTGTTTTCCGTTTTCACGAATTCGGAATGGAAATATGAAAATCCGGTTGAAGTAATGTAGCATAAACAAGCCGTAGAAAACATAAACGGGTGAGGATTTTTCAGCACTACCCTTGAAAAAAAACCAGGAAAAAATAACAGCTACCGGCAACTCCATCAGGAACCATCCCAGCCGGTTGTTTACCATCGGCCCCCAGGTGTTTCGCGTGTGGCGCCCATACGGAACGGTAATCCGTAACAAAAAGGGAAAGAGGACAACGGCCAAAGCTATCCAGATATACAAGAGTTGATAATAAAGTTTTTCCGGCATCATCGGTCAAAGGTATTGATGTTTTTTAAACCATACGAGCGTGTCGGCAACGCTCTCTTCAAGCGGACGGGGAGAAAAGCCCAACTCCGTCTTGGCTTTATCGTTGAGAATGTGTCGGTTAGCCGATTGCAATATATCGAGGCTGGTTTTGGTATATAAAGGTTCCCGGTTTTTCCATCGGGCATACAACGCCATAAATGGTACACCCATCCGTGCCAGCCAAAAAGGAAAAACCGGTAGCCGGTATTTTTTATTTCGGTGCATGCAGACCATCCCGGCAAGTGTTTTCAGACTTTGCCATTCGCCCGAAAGCAGGTAACGCTCGCCCGGCTTTCCTTTTTCCATAGCCATAATTGCTGCCTGAGCTACATCGCGTACATCCACCCAGTTGTATCCGGCTGGAACCAGCCCGGGCAGCGTGCCTTTGTAAATCATTTGTATCACCTGTCCGAGATAGGAGGGTTTGAAATCGTATGAGCCGATGATGGCCGTAGGATTTAAAACAACCACCTGAAAATCCTTGCTGTTTTGCTCCAGTATCCATTTCTCGGCAAGGGCTTTGGTTTTTTCGTAAACCATTTTGGAATGCAGAGCCGGCGGACGGGTTTCATCGAGAGGCTTATCTTGCGGGAACTGTTGCAGTGCATGGATGGAGCTGAAGTGGATAAACCGTTTTACACCGGCTTCCCGGGCGGCGATGGTTAGATTCTTGGTTCCATCCACATTGACCTTATAAACTTCGTCATAACTTTCGCTGCCGATGGCAATTTTCACAGCCAAATGGAAAACTATTTCACGGTCGTGACACAAATGTTTCAGCGATGCCAAGTTATCAAGGTCACCTTTTACGGTCTCCACGTTTAATCCCTTTAACGCACGGCTGCCGGTATGCACCAGCGCTCGTACCTCATGGTTTTCTTTCAGTAAAAGCCTAACCAAACAGGCGCCCACATGACCATTTGCTCCGGTTACCGCAATTTTCATGGATGAATTTTTGGCGAAAGGTAGAAAAAATCCGACTATTCTACAGGCTTAAAACCTTTTTCCACCGAAGAGCGAACGATAAACAAAAACCATCGCAGCGGGACAATCTTTCTTATGAACAGTAGCATTTTTCCCTGAGAACTTGATACATAACGCATTTTTTTGCAGCGATTAGTGGCTGCTTTCCAAATGGTTTTGGCCACAACTTCCGGGCCGGGGGCTTCTTCACCGAACTTGTCCGCATTGGATAACGTTACTTTTTCGTAAGCATCATATT
>CAYYOW010000174.1:0-3528 GCA_964473395.1 uncultured Lentimicrobiaceae bacterium
GCCAGCCGGCCAAAAATCTGATTCTGAACCAGTTTAACGCAACGATGAAATTGTTCCAGCTCGTTTTTGCACAGCCCGACAAGAATTTCATAGGAAAAATTAGGATTGATACGAAGTAATTCCTTAAAAACATTGATGTCGATAAAGCAGGCAATGGAAGGCTCCAGTGCTACTGCAGAGTAATGATTAATCTTATCGCCCATAGTGGTGGGAAGTCCGAGATAACATGGTGCTTGTTTTAAGCGTAGAATTTGTGTTCGTTGCGGACCTTCCATTGTTAGTTTCACCAATCCCGTTTGCAGATAAATTATATTAGAAGAAAGAGCATTTTGCTTGAAAATAATCTCTCCCTTTTTAAAGGTAGCCTCCACACAGCTGCTTCCCAAGATACTTAACTCGGGAGTGTCAAGGCTTTTTACGGCTTCCGATTTTAACAGGCAGGAAGAACAACTAACAGGTTTCATGGCTTATTTTTTTGCAAAAATAATCAAATTGTGATAAATATCACAGAAATCAGTAGATAAGTTCACAGCTAATTCCTTTTTTCAGAATATTAATCATAATATTTTTGCATTGTTAAATAGTTAACATAATTTAAAAAATTAGGAGGAAAAAACAATGGCAAACAAAAAATTAACATTAGCACTATTTTCCGGAAGTGTGGATAAACTCACTGCTGCCGGCGTTATCCTTGGAGGCGCTGCCGCTGAAGATATGGATGTGGACATCTTTGTCCTGTTACAAGCCGCCTTTGCCTTTAAAAAGGAGAATGCCATGGCCAACGACCGTGTATCCGAGATTACCGATAAAAAGGATGAATTTCTAACTTCTCTCAAACGTTTGAACGCACCGCATTGGACAGAAGCTTTTCGCACAGCCAAGGAAATGACGAATGTGAAAATACATATTTGTGGATTTGCCGGTAAAGTATGGCATGGTGAAAAACTTGATGACTTTATTGACCTTGCGGACGATATCTGTGGTATCGGTGAATACATGACATCTGCCGAAGAGGCAGATATTAATCTGTTTATATAAAACGAAATCATTATTGTAAATTTTTAAAGAAAAAAATCATGAACGAAGAAGAATTGAAAGCAGTCAAAGTTGACAAGTCGGTAGATGCTCGGGGTACATCCTGCCCGGGGCCATTATTAGCTGCCAAAAAAGCTATTGGACAAATTGAAAAAGGACAAGTTATGGAGGTACTCTCAGCCGACGAAGGAACCAAACGGGATATCCCGAAATGGTGTACTAAGAAAGGATTTGAATACCTTGGAACCATCGAAGAATCAGGTTTTTATAAAATCCTTTTAAGAAAATAAAAATGGAAGGGGGAAAAGTAAATAACAGCCCAAAGATTTTGGTGTTTTCCACAGAGAAAATATCTGATCCGGCTATTGATATGGCGGGCTTATTGAAATTACATTATCCGCCCACCGTTTATACCATTCCGATACCCTGTTCAAGTGCCGTAAAACCCCGTTGGATTATGCACGCCCTTGAACAGGGCTTCGACGGGGTATTTATCGCTGCCGACGGTACTGATTGTCCTTATGGTGAAACCTGTACCGATAAAACCGGGGAACTTGTCAGGGTAACCATGGAAGAGATGAAAAAGAAAGGCATGGATCCCGCCCGTCTGAAAATGGCTGCCATTTGCTCTGTATGTAGTGAGCCGTTTGTAAACCATGTGAAAAGTTTTGTGGAATACCTGAGTAAATCTTTAAAGAAATAAATATGCAGGAACAAATGAAGATATTGGATTATGATGTTCTCGTGGTTGGTGGCGGCATCGCAGGTGGAGAATCCGCTTTGAACCTCGCAAATATCGGTTACAAAGTTTTGATTGTGGAAAAAGAACTTTCTATTGGTGGTAAAATGATTTTGCTGAGCAAAGTATTTCCAACACTTGATTGTGCCGCCTGTATTACCACACCAAAAGTTTCAGAGATTGCAAGGCACCCCAACATTACTGTTTTTACAGGGGCAGAGCCTCAGAAAATATCCAAAAAGGGAGAACATCGTTTTGAAGCAGTTGTTTTGCAAAAACCGCGTTATGTGGATGTTGAGGCCTGTACGGGATGTCAGCTGTGCGAAGAGGCCTGCCCTGTGAGTGCTACGGACGAATTTCAATTTGGCTTGACAAGCCGGAAAGCAGCTTTCATTCCGTTTAGTATTGCCAGTCCGCGTGCAGCAGCTATTGATATCGAGAATTGTATCTTGTGTGGTGCCTGCGAGCGGGCCTGCCCTCCCGGTTGTATTGATTTTACGCAAACCGAAAAGAAATATTTGGTGAAAGCAAAAGCAGTGGTTACGGCTACAGGATTTAAATTGTTTGACCCCTTGAAAATTCCGCGTTATGGCTATGAGAAATACCACAATGTGATTACCTCAATGCAAATGGAACGAGAACTGGCTCCCACACGGCCGTTTAATACCATTCTGCGACCGGGTGATGGTAAAATGCCCGATAACATTGCTTATGTGTTGTGTACCGGTTCACGTGACAAATCGGTGGGTAATCCCATTTGTTCACAAGTCTGCTGCATGTATTCTATCAAACAGGCACAGCTGCTGATGGGTGCTTTACCAATGGCTGATGTTACAATTTACTATCTGCATATCCGAGCATTTGGTAAAGGGTTTAACGAGTTTTATGCTCAGGCACAGGATATGGGGGTCGAATTTATTAAAGGAAAGGTGGGAAAAATCAGTGAAAAAGAAAACGGAAATCTGATTTTGCGTTACGAAGACATTGAAGCCGGGGTTGTGAAAGAAGCCGAACACGACATGGTAGTACTTTCCGTTGGTATATTGCCCAACCGGGGAATTGATGAGGTCTTTGATAATGAAAAACTCAAACTGGACCCGTTTCATTTTATTGGCCAATCGGATATTTTGGCAAGTCCCGCAAAAACGAGTATTGACGGTGTGTTTGTAGCAGGAACGGCTTCCGGGCCAATGGATATCCCCGATTCTATCTTGTCCGGTGGCTCAGCATCTGCTGAAACAACAAGCTATTTAAGGAGGGAGTCGTTATGAAAAAGAAAATAGGCGTATATATTTGTCATTGCGGAGGAAACATCTCCGACTATGTGGATGTGGAACGTGTGCGAAAGGCCGTAGAGCACGATGAAGGTGTTTTCCTTGCTAAAACTACCATGTTTGCCTGTGCCGATTCCAACCAAAAAGAAATGGTGAATGATATTAAGGATATGCAACTCGATGGAGTGGTAGTGGCTTCCTGTTCCCCAAAATTACATTTGCTGACTTTTCGAGCTGTCACCGAAAGAGCAGGCTTAAATAAATACAACTATGTTCATGCCAATATCCGTGAACAAGTTTCGTGGGCACATTCTGATAATAAAGAAGGGGCGACCGAAAAAGCGATTAAAATTGTAAAAGCAACCATCGCCAAAGTACGTCATACCGAATCGCTTGAACCTATAAAAGTGAAATCAACCAAAGCTGTGGCTGTCATCGGCGCCGGTGTGGCCGGAATGCGCGCCGCCATTGAACTGGCTG
>CAYYOW010000175.1:0-3491 GCA_964473395.1 uncultured Lentimicrobiaceae bacterium
TTATTTTCCTGGTAAAATCAAAAAAGCCATATTGGGTAGGCCTGGCCAGTCTTTTAGTGGTATTCACCTTTCTGGGAGTCCGGTTAAACATTGTTATTCCCGGTTTGGTTACCCCCAAAATCCCGGGTATGGCATCTGCATTTTTTAGCAAACGCCTTCTATACAGCTACACACCCAGCTATCAGGAATGGATGGTTGGTCTCTTCATTGTTACCTTGGGAATTGCATTGTTTTATCTCGGGGATAAATATCTTAAACTTACCAATCCACATAATTAAATCACTATTCAAATCAAGATCACGATGAATAAAAAGATATCAAATATGAAAAATCCCGTTTCCAGACGCGATTTTCTTAAGTCATCAGCTTTTCTGGGAGGGGCAACGGTAGGCAGTTCGTTATTAGGCTTTGGCGCATTTGCATCAATGACCAAAGAACAAAAAGCCCAATTGGTTTACACATTGCGGTTGCCGGATAATCAAATCAACGGAGCCTGTTTGCAGTGCCATAACGCCTGTAGTATAAAAGGAAAGATTTATAATGGTTTACTTGCCAAAATTGATGGCAATCCTTATGGGCCTCAAACCATGCTTCCAAATATTGATTATAAATCTGCTTTACCGGATTCGGCTCCGGTGGATGGAAAAGTCTGCCCAAAAGGTCAGGCAGGTATCCAAACAGTTTACGATCCGTACCGTATTAAGAAGGTCCTAAAAAGAGCCGGAAAAAGGGGAGAAAACAAATGGGTTACCATTGAATTCGACAAGGCTGTTACAGAAATTGTAAATGGCGGCAATTTGTTCGGCGAAGGACACGTGAAAGGCTTCAAAGAAGTCCGGGTACTTACCGACCCTAAATTGTCAAAAGTAATGGCCTCCGATGCAAAAGCATTTGGCAAAGGGAAAATGACCCTGGCTGCATTTAAAAAGAAACATGCCGCTCATTTGGATGTTTTAATTGATCCCAATCATCCGGATCTGGGTCCCAAAAACAACAGATTTGTCATGATGTGCGGACGGATAGAACATGGTCGGAAAGAATTAGGGAAACGATTTACGCTAAACGCCTTTGGTTCAAATAACTTTTTTGAGCATACTACTATTTGCGAGCAATCGCATCACATTGGGCACATCCAGATAACTAACAAATGGGTGGTTGCTGATGGCAAAGGCAAATGGAAAGGAGGAAAAGAGCATCTAAAACCCGACCTTTTGCATAGTGAATTTGTGATTTTCTTCGGAACCGGAGCATTTGAGGCGAATTTTGGAAAAACTTCTATGGCTCAAAAAGTAACCGATGGGATAGTGGAAAGGAACTTTAAAATGGCCGTTGTGGATCCGCGAATGTCGAAAACGGCCGCGAAAGCCAAATGGTGGGTTCCGGTAAAACCAGGTGCCGATTCAGCTTTTGCCTGGGCTCTAATCCGGTCGATAATGGAGAATAAGCGCTACGATAAATCCTTTCTTCGCAATGCAAACCTTGCTGCTGCCCATGCTTCGGGTGAAAGATCCTTTTCCGATGCCCCGCTATTGGTGGTGATAGAAAATGGCCGGCCTACCAGATTTTTAAGGGCATCCGACCTTGGTATTGGAAAGAATACAGAATTTGTGTGTATGGCTAATGGCAGACCTGTCAAGGTGAATGTGAACGATAAAAACCGTCCCGTAAAAGGAGATTTATTCGTGGATACGGAAGTTAAAGGGGTCAAAGTGAAATCGTCTTTACAGCTTGTAAGAGAGGAGGCATTTAGCAAGACACTTGGTGAATGGGCTGCAACTTGTCAGGTGGAACCCCGGATGATTGAAGAAATTGCTACCGAATTTACCTCTCATGGAAAGAAAGCAGCATGTGATCTTTACCGAGGCGCTGTTCAGCATACCAATGGTTATTATAATGCGGTGGCAATCATTTATTTGAATATGCTAATTGGAAATATTGACTGGCTCGGCGGGCTCCAGTCAGGAGGAGGACACTGGCACGAAGATGGCAGCCATAACGGCTATTTTAATTTTAAAACATTACATCCCGATAAGCTCAGCGTTTTTGGCCCCCCGATAACAAGGGAAAAATCTAAGTATGAAGACACCTCGCTCTTTCGCGAAGTCGGTTACCCGGCCAAAAGAAACTGGTATCCATACACCGGCAATATCTATCAGGAAATTATTCCATCGGCTGAGGATAAGTATCCTTATGGAGTTGATATTCTATTCCTCCACCAGGGGACTCCGCTACTCTCGTCTCCGGGTGGGGTGAAAGCAGCAAAATTTTTAAGTGATCCGAAAAGATTGCCTTTATTTATTGCTGATGACATAGTTATTGGGGAGACGAGTATGTACGCCGACTATATCTTCCCGGATGTGACCTATCTGGAACGTTGGGGAACACCGCATACTACACCCGATGTGGCACAAAAAGCCAGTAAAGTACGTCAGCCCATGATTCAGCCGATTCCTGAATTGGTAACAGTATATGGTGAAAAAATGCCCAGTTCCCTTGAAGCAGTTTATCTCGCTATAGCCGAAAAACTTGATCTGCCTGGATTTGGAAAGAATGGCTTTGCCCCGGGTATGGATTTCACCCGGCCTGAAGACTGGTACTTGAAGTTTGCTGCAAATATCGCAAAAGGTGATCATAAAGATGAGGAAGTTCCCCTTGCTGATGAAGGCGAAATGGGTATATTTACAAAAGCCAGACGTCATTTTACATCCGACCTGTTTAATCCTGAAAGATGGAAGAAATCCGTTGGAAACAACGAGCAGATTTGGAAAAGAGTCGTTTATGTATTGAACAGAGGAGGCCGCTTTGGAGATTATAAATCGGCCTACACTAATGCACCCTATAACAAAGGGCAGCTAAAAGGCCAGATGAAATTTTTTGTAGAAAATGTCGCCCTCGGCAAAAATTCTTTAACAGGAATTAACTACCATGGCCTTGGCAAATACACAACAATCGCTGACATGGCCGGAAAGAGAACCAATTTTGAAAAACTTAACGGAGATGAGTTTTATTTGAGTACGTTTAAAGAGGTTTTCGGAGGACAGTCCAGAACAATAGGCAATTACTGGTCACAAATTGCACTACAGCCGGTGAATGTATTATTTATGAACAAAGCCGATGCTGACAGAATGGGATTTAATGAAGACGATTGGGTCACCATGGTTTCAGACAGTGATCCCACAGGAACCTACAACTTACATAACGGAAAGGTTTTGAAGGTAAAGGCCCGTTTAAGGCCAGTTGAAGGTTTAAAGCCAAACGTCGTAACCATTTCGTGGCATTACGGACACTGGGCTTACGGAGGAAATGATGTTATAGTTGACAATCTATTGGTAAAAGGTGATGAACGCAGAAAAGATACAGCTTGTCCTAATCCGGTAATGGCCATCGATCCGGCGTTGAAGAATATGTGTCTGACAGATCCGATTGGCGGTAGTGCATCTTTTCTGAATACAAAAGTTAAGATAATAAAAGTTTGATCTTCGATTCATTAG
>CAYYOW010000176.1:0-3485 GCA_964473395.1 uncultured Lentimicrobiaceae bacterium
ACACTTTTAGCCATTGACGAATTTCATCATGTGTCGGCAGACATAAATAACCGTTTGGGAGAATTGCTTCGGGAGATTATGCATAAGTCAACAGCGCATGTTGTGGCTATGACAGGCTCATTTTTCAGGGGCGACAGCATTCCTATTTTGCTTCCGGAGGATGAGGAAAAGTTTACCAAAGTTACTTACAACTATTATGAGCAGTTGAATGGTTATGATTATCTGAAATCATTGGGAATTGGTTATCACTTTTACCAGGGCAGCTATACAGATGCTATCATGGAAGTGCTGGATACCGATAAAAAAACCATTTTGCATATCCCCAACGTGAACTCGGGAGAATCAACCAAAGACAAACACAATGAAGTGGGTTTTATTTTGGATGCTATCGGGCAGGTCATTAAACAAGATGCCAATACGGGAGTTATCTTTGTTAAAAGACGTTCTGACGGTAAAATATTGAAGGTAGCAGATTTGGTGGAGGATACTCCCCGGGAGCGTGATAAAATTGTAAATTATCTCAGGCAGATGAAGCGCGTGGATGATATGGATTTAATCATTGCCTTGGGGATGGCGAAGGAGGGATTTGACTGGCCCTATTGCGAACATGCCTTAACGGTAGGTTACAGAGGTTCGTTAACCGAGATTATTCAAATTATCGGCAGGGCAACGAGAGACAGCAGCAACAAAACACATGCTCAGTTTACCAACCTGATTGCCCAGCCGGATGCGGCGAACGACCAGATAAAACAATCGGTAAACAATATGCTCAAAGCCATTACCGCTTCATTGCTAATGGAACAGGTTTTGGCACCAAACTGGAGTTTTAAAACCAAAGTTTCGGATGATGACAAAGCCAAACCCGGCGAAATAAAAATCAGAGGACTAAAAGAGCCGACCTCTAAAAGGGTAAAAGATATTCTGGAAACGGATTTAAACGATTTGAAAGCTACCATCCTGCAAGATGATAAAATGCTTAAAGCAATGCCGGGCAATGTGGATGCCGAGGTGATAAATAAAGTGTTGATTCCTAAAATTATCAGAATAAAATATCCTGATTTGTCGGAAGGTGAAGTGGAAGAAGTACGGCAACATGTGGTAGTTGATTCGGTTATCAAAAACGGAGAAATCAAAGAAACAGGGGATAAACGATTTATTAGAATGGCCGGTTCTTTTGTGGATCTTGATGATATTCATATTGACCTGATAGACCGGATTAATCCCTTTCAGAAAGCTTTCGAAATACTTTCAAGGTCGATAACTGCTAAAGTTTGGAAAATAATTCAAGACACCATTGAAGCCACAAGGATTAAGATGGATTTTGAAGAAGCCAGGATTCTTTGGCCTAAAATCCAGGAGTTTGTAAGAATGTACGGCAAACAACCGAATCTGCAATCCAATGACCCATTAGAAAAAAGGATGGCAGAGTGCATTATTTATTTAAAAGAAGAAAACAGAAAAAGAGCTGAAGCCAATGGATAAGGACAAAGTTTTAGATGAGATATTCAATAGTGACCCCCTGGGCTTACTCAACTTTGAGCAGGGAAATACAAATCATCGCACCGCGGATGAACGCTTGCTGGCTTCTTTCAGGGAAGTCAATGACTTCCTTGACAGCAACGGAAAAGAACCCGGACCAAATCCGGGCAATATTTCAGAATCTCAACTATATTACCGTTTGAAAAGTTTAAGAGAAGATAAAGTGAAGATTGAATTGCTCAAACCACATGATATTCATAATCTGCTATCAAGTCAGGTTAATGATCCAAAGGGACAATATAAAAATCCCAAAGAGATAAACTCTCTTGACGACATTCTTAGTGATGATGCATTGAATATATTAGGTGATGACTCGGAGGGGCTGTTTGACTTTAAACACACACCCAAAGAATACGAAAGAGCAAATGCGGATTTTGTAGCAAGAAGAAAGCCCTGTAAAGACTTTGATAAATATGAATCCATCTTTAAGGAAGTTCAAAAAGATTTGGCAAACAGTAAACGAAAACTGATAGAGTTTAAACTGGGCAACCTTAAAGAAGGGGCATATTACGTACATAATGGCGTGCTTTTTTTGTTGGAACAAATTAATATCTCTCAGAAAGAGCATTACAAACCGGATGGCACACGCGTGAGGGAGGACGGGCGAACAAGGTGTGTTTTTGAGAATGGTACGGAATCGAATATGTTAAAAAGGTCGGTTGAAAAACTTCTTTATGCCAATGGGAAGGTCGTTACGGAAAACGTGGATAAAGTAAACGAAGATTTTATTGAGAAATTTAGCAACATAACCAATGAAGATGAAGAAGCAGGATACATCTATGTTTTAAAATCGGAAAGTAAAGATGAACGGATAACATCAATTAAAAATCTATTTAAAATCGGTTATTCAATAACTGACGTTCAGGAACGAATCAAAAATGCCGAAAAAGAGCCCACTTATTTGATGGCACCGGTTAGCATCCGGGGGGCATGGAAATGTTTCAATATGAACCCGCAGAAATTGGAGCAGTTGCTTCATAATTTCTTTGGTAATTCCTGTTTGGAACTGGATGTTTTTGATGAAAAAGGAAAAAGACACACGCCAAGGGAATGGTTTATTGCCCCGATAGAAGTTATTGAGCAGGCAATAGAATTAATAATAAACGGGAAAATAGTAAACTATAAATTTGACACCGGAAACATGACAATCGTAAGGAAATAGCCAACTTTATACATGACACGTGCAGGATTAAACGAAAAAAGCCGGCTAAAAGCTGGCTTTTTAGTAGCGGGGGCAGGATTCGAACCTACGACCTACGGGTTATGAGCCCGCCGAGCTACCACTGCTCCACCCCGCAATATATTTTATGGTACTTTATATCAAATGAACACCGGAGATTTAATGCTCCGTTTCCCCTTTTTAAATGGGAGTGCAAAGATATATTTTGTTTCTTTGCCACGCAAATATTTTTTTAAAAACTTTTTATGCCACACAAAGCAGGCTTTGTCAACATTATAGGCTATCCCAACGTGGGGAAATCAACGCTAATGAATGCTGTGGTGGGTGAAAAACTCTCCATAATCACTTCAAAAGCACAGACAACACGCCATCGTATCATGGGAATTGTGAATGGAGAAGACTTTCAGATTGTCTATTCCGACACCCCGGGAATCGTTCGCGACCCCGCCTACAAGATGCACGAGTACATGAACAAATACATCGAATCGGCGTTGATTGACGCGGATGTTATCTTACTGATGACTGAACCGGGCATAAAATTCGGAGAAGAAACCGTTATCAACAAAATTGAACATTCTAAAGTTCCGTTGCTGGTGTTGATTAACAAAATCGACCTGTCGGATCAGGCAACGGTGGAAGCAGACATCGCCTACTGGCAGGAAAAATTTCCGCGTGCGGAGGTCATTCCTATTTCTGCATTGCGGAATTTCAATATTTCAAAAGTGTTCGATACCATTCTGGAAAAACTCCCTGAAAGTCCGGCTTA
>CAYYOW010000177.1:0-3427 GCA_964473395.1 uncultured Lentimicrobiaceae bacterium
GAAGCGGCAGCAGCACTACATATTACGGTGCTGTCTTTCAGTAGTTCCATTGCGTTTTGCATAAAGCCCAGTATTTTATCAGAATTATTTTCCGTAGGCAGATCCATGGCATTAGCTACCAATTCGGCAATTCCTATTTGCTTAACTTTGGTATTCATGGCGTTACAACACGTATTAAATTGTGATGCACAACCGGCACAATTGGTAATAAGCAATTCGGCTTCTGTTTGTTCTGCTTCCTTTACCCTTTTGATGGCTGTATACTGAACGGTGTTCCGGTCGTCAAAAACAGCAACCAAACCACAACAAGAGGAGTTTTCTCTGTTTAACTCCATCTCTTTAAGTGTAATTCCGGGGATAGATTGTATCAGCTCGCGTGGTTCTTCATAATGACCAAACCAACGGCCTGTATGACATGAATCGTGATAAGTTACCTTCAGGTCTGATTTGTGCTCGAATTTCAATTTGCCAGCCTTCTGTAGTTCATTCAGGAAAACCGTTGAATGTTTAAACTCTACATTACATGGAATATTCATTTCTTTGGCCATCTTCGCATAGTTTTCCTTAAAGAAGGCATAACATCCGGGGCATGAGAACACTACGGTTTCTACTTCCCGTTCGAGAAACAATTCCAGATTCTCTCTCACCTTTTTCTCCAAATCATCCTTATATCCGCCGAGAGCGAGATATAACCCACAGCAGTTTTCTTTCTCACCAAACCAAACGAATTCCTGACCGGCTTTATGAAGGATTCTGGTAAAGGCTTTCGCCATATTGTCAGTTACAGTGGAAGCCCAGCATCCTGACCAATAGGCAACTTTTCCTTTGTCTAGATAGGGAACATCTATCCATTGTGTCTTATCTTTCTTACTTATACCCCAGAAATTTCCAGCTTCAACAACATTTTTACGGATAGCAGAAAGGCCTGTATTTTCCATATCCATATTTTTCAGGTCAAACCTTACCTTCATCCAGTTAAAGGTGTTGAGAGAATTGACCTGGCAGACCCTGTCGCACTTTTTACAAGTAGCACAAATTGAAAATACTCTTGCCACCTCTTCGGTCATATCAATCTTACCCTGAATAAGTTGGTTCATCAAAAAATACTTACCACGCGGGGAGTTGCTCTCCCATGGATTAGCACCAAAAACGGTACAAACATCCCGGCAGTATCCACACAAAGCGCAGTTAAAAGTATCCCGAGTAACATCATCATTTAAGGGTGATTTGGAGCTTACGCCCTGCACATCCGTGAGGAGCAACCCGGCAAGTCCCACAAGTCTTCTACTGGAGTTTGCCATCTTCATGGCCATCCCCAGCATTTTTGTGGGCGAGTTTTTATCAAGTGAAGAAGGGACTATTTTTCCCGGGTTCATGATTTCGTTGGGATCAACAGCCAATTTGTGTTTCCAGAGTTTAAGTAATTTTTCCCGGCCAAATATTTTTTCTGCTTTACCTGTGAAATACATTCCTATGGAGAACGGCTCGCCGTTATATTTCTCACTTGTTTCTATGACATCCAGGGAGTTGGCATAAGCGAGTGGGAAACCAAGCTTTCTTTCATCGGAAAGCATAAAACCGAGCATTGCCATTTTATCCGGGCCTACCATTGTACCTTCCAGCGCAAATTTGCTTTTAAATCTGCTTTCAATTTCATTAATAAACTTATCAATATTTTTTATGGGGTTCACCACTTCAGAGGCGATGAGTGTGGGTCCCAGCTTCTTAAACCTCATCGGGTAAAATTTGTCGTCCCACTCTTCTTTTGCTTTATCAGAACCAAGCATAATTCCCTGAGTCTCAGCAAGTAGTTTTTTTATTGCAGCATCATATTTCTGCTGTCTGTCATTAGGCATTACCATGGTAATATGGTACAAACTCTCATCTAAAATCTGATGCCCGCTAGCCTGCTGTTTTAGTGAAGTTAAGCCCGGTGTTGAGAAGCTCACATTCCATAAAGGGATATTATTCTCACGGAGTAAATTCAAAAATCTAACGGCATTTTCCAGTTTGCCGAATGATGTGAGACAGACGCTTTCTTCGCTTTTTTCTCTCAGGTAAAAAGTAACGCTTAAAATGATACCGGTTATTCCGCAAAGAGAATAAACAAAATCCAGCTTTTCTCCTGATAGTTTAACAATCTTACTGTCGGGTTGAAGAAGCTCTACCTCCGCAATGTTATCGCGAAATCTCCCGAATTCGTAACTCCCGTAGCCACTGCCACCCTGTGCTGTCCATCCGCCAACAGTTGATGAGTTAGCACTTGAGGGAAAAAGCCTGAGTGCCAGGTTATGTTCCCCAACTGCTTTTTCAGCGTGAGCCCATATTACGCCCGGCTCAACTTTGCAGGTTTTCTTCGCTACATCGATATTTAGTATCCGGTTCATCCTCACCATATCAACAACAATACCTCCTTTTGTCGGGACACTTCCACCGAAACCGGCTGTTCCGGCTCCCCGAGGTATAATCGGGATGTTTTCTTTAGATACATATTCCATCAGCTCAATAACCTGTTCCCGCGATTTCGGTTGAAAAACACCATCGGGAATATTATTAAACATCTTCTGGATTTGTTTGGGTATCACACCCATGTCGTGGGAATAAACGATACGTTCTGTATCGTTAAAACGCACTCCTCTTCCAAATAAAGTATGGAACTTTTCTTTGGTCTGATCTGACAGATTTGTTTTCATAAACTCTCTTTTTTAGGTTAATAATAGAACGAATATTCGTTCGGTAATGTTGAAAAATTTTTATTCTTTTTTAATGGCATTCCATGTTATTTCATAAGCTGTTTCTATGTATCCAGTTATAGGCAGTGTGAGTTTTTTTTCAAGATATAACTCTATATATCTTGATACGCTACCCGACAAAATAGTATAATAAGGATAGGGATCTCCTTCCTTTATTTCGTTATTCTGCTGACCGTATTTAATAATGTCCATAACTAAGATGAACCCTTCACTCGAGCAAATACTAATCTTTTCATTAAAAATATCCTGTGGACGGGCAAACAGAAGATATTCAACCAAAACAGGATCGTTTTCTGTCCACTCAAACATCATTTTAATAAAAGTATGAACCCGCTCTTTTGCTGTGTTACAGACTAATATTTTGTTTTGGAAATTTTCTTCGAGTAGTTGTACCGAATAGTCGTGTATCTCCTTGGCAAGACTTTCTTTTCCCTTAAAATAGTGATAAACAGCACCGATACTTACCTGAGCACTTTTGACGATGTCGGGCATATTCGTATGGTAATAACCCTTTTTTACGAACAGCTCACGTGCCGCATCTATTATTTTATTTTTTAATTCAGGATTATTTTCCTGTATATCGGACTTGTTCATAATTATACACCGAATGATTGTTCGGTGCAAACATAAAGAAAGGTTTTTTAATATGCAATGTTATTGTGATATTTTTAACA
>CAYYOW010000178.1:0-3420 GCA_964473395.1 uncultured Lentimicrobiaceae bacterium
AAGTGTTTTCAATGGCTTCCATCGATTGCTCAAATGTATGTTGCCGGTTGATACGTTCCAGCGTTGGGTTGTAAATACTTTCCACGCCATATTCCACAATGATGTAATATTTTTCAGAAAGCTGTTGCAGCCAATCCAGTTTTTCATCATCCACACAATCGGGACGGGTGCCGATGACCAGCCCGACGACACCTTCCTGCCTGAGTGCCTGTTCGTAGAGCTCTTTCAGCTTATCCGGCGGGGCATAAGTGTTGGAATAGGGCTGGAAATAAACGAGGTAACGGGATGCCCTGCGGTAACGCACTTTGTGAAACTCAACACCTTCGGCAACCTGTTGTGCCACGCTCTTTTGCGGGTTGCAGTAGGAGGGATTAAAAGCATCGTTGTTGCAATAGGTGCAGCCGCCATGCGCCAGTGTGCCATCGCGGTTGGGACAGGTGAAACCGGCATCTACGGTGATTTTCTGTACCCGCTCGCCGAATACTTTTTTGAAATATCCTGAGTAGGAGTTAAAACGATATTTGGAGCCAAAGGCTTGATTCATGCGGCAAAAGTAAGGAAATGGATAAAGAAATGGAAATGAGAAAGTATCGTTTGTTAATTTATTATTATGTAATAACTTAGGTATTATTCGTTTTTTAGCTGTTTTACAAATAATATTAATAGGATAAAATAAAAAAATTATTTTAATTGTTAATTATTGGTGATTAATTGTTAATTTTGAGAAATTAATCTTTAAAACATTATTATGAAAAACTTAGTAAAAGTCACAAAACTTGTTCCTGTAATTCTTTTTGTTACAATATTGTTTTCAAGTTGTGCAAGTACCACTATTATTAGCTCATCACCAAGTGGCGCTAGAGTTTACCTAAATGATCAAAGTGTGGGGGTAACTCCTTATACCATGAGTGACACAAAAATAGTTTGGACTAAGACACATGTTAAATTAGAAAAAGAAGGCTATAAACCACTTAATGCTGTAATTGTAAGAAATGAAGCCGCTGCTGCCGGTCCTATAATTGCTGGCTTTTTTGTTACGATAGTACCTTGGCTTTGGGCTTTGAAATACAAGCCAATACACAACTACGTATTATTGCCTGAAAAATAGCAATAGTCCGGTAAAAAGTCTATCAGTCTGAATCATTGATAGATAGAGATGTGTCATAATAAGCGTAACTGCATTATGATACAAGTCTTTGTGCTTTTTGCGTCTTTGCGAGAACTAAAAAGCAGCGTAGCTACGCTGCTTTTTAGAAATTTTACCTGATTTATGAGTTAGTCGCTCTTTCCAGCAGCTTCAAAATGGAAAAGATGAAGATGGCAGAAAGGATGGTCAGTCCGACCAGCAAGCCAAAGAATTGCCACAACTCCCATTTGTCCCAAAAGGGGCCAATCAGCCCGGCTGCGAGGTTACCCACGGCCGTTGCACCCAGCCATCCGCCTTGTGCCAGCCCTTTATATTGTGGCGGCGCTACTTTCGACACGAAAGAGATGCCAATGGGACTAAGAAAAAGTTCGGCAATAGTTAGTGTAAAATAGGTACCAATAAGCCAGAAAGGAGAACGAAGCGTGTCGGAAACGCCTCCCTGCTGTGCCAGGTCGTGTGGGCTCATAAGCCCTTTGGATGCCAACACCATAAGGCTGAAACCGACAGCGGTGATAACCATTCCGATACCAATCTTTTTGGGAGAAGATGGCTCTTTGCCCCGTTTGCGTAAATAGGAAAAATAACCAATAATGACCGGCGTAAGAAAAACAATAAAAATAGGATTAAACTGCTGGAAAATCTCAGGTGAGATAGGATTTCCTTCCGGTTGTAGCTGGCTGATTGTAAGGTATGCCACTACTATGGAGGCCGCAGCAATAATTGCCCCAGAAAGCCTTACTTTGGCAGAATTCCCTTTTCCAACCATGAGCACAATGCCCAGAATAGCCAATAGCAAAGGAAGAAACGTGGATAGGTTGAAAATGATGGCGGTGGCTTTGTTTACGGCGCCTACTGTGTAATCACGTGCAAAAATGGTCAGTGTAAATCCGTTTTGGTGGAAAGCCATCCAGAAGAAGATAACGACGAGAAAAACAAGACCCAGTGCCATAAGCCGGTCTTTGGTTTGTGCTGGGGTGAGCTCCACCACACTCTCTTTGTTTTTGGCTTTTTGTTCTTTGTGCGTTATATCGGCATGTTTGTAATATTTCCTGAAACTAAGAAAAATGACAATGGAGAGAATCATACTGGCTGCTGCCACCGCAAAACCTGCATTATATGATTTGCTTAAAGCGTCGATGTAATGGTGGGAGAAGTCGGCCAGACTTGTAAAATGACTTCCCATTTCAGTATGTGCAAACTGACTCAGCTCTTTGGTGTTTTCCAGTGTTCCGTTTAGGTATTTGTTGGCTAGTGATGGGATGGCTGCATCGTAGCGGAGACCCTGAAGGTTCAAAACCCAGGTGCGTACGCTGCGGGCGGCACTGGGTGCAAAGAAAGCGCCAATGTTAATGCCCATGTAAAAAATATTGAAAGCGGAGTCGCGCAGCTTGTTGTATTTGGCTTCATCGTAAAGGTTTCCCACAAGGGCTTGCAGGTTTCCTTTGAAAAGGCCGGTTCCAAGAGAAATGACGGCCAGAGCGCCGTAGATAAACCATTCTCCTGTGCCGGGCATAGCTAGCATCAGGTATCCGATGAACATCACAATGATTCCCAGTACGATGGTTTTTCCGTAGCCTAGAACGTTGTCCGCGATATAGCCACCAAGGAGGGGCAGGAAATAAATACCGAACAGAAAGCCGCCGTAAACGTGACCGGCCTGTGTGGCTGACCAACCGAATTTCGACTGGAGGTATAAAACAAAAATAGCCAGCATGGTGTAGTAACCGAATCGCTCGCCCATGTTGGCAAAGAATGCAACATACAGTCCTTTAGGGTGTCCTTTAAACATAAGTTTTGGTATTGGTGAAAAAATTGGTTTTGAATAAGGAACAAAAATAACCAAAAAATCAGGATAAGCAAATTGAAAAATTGTCAATCAATTGGTTGCAGAGGTACAAGCCTTGCTTGTCTGTAAGACCTGGTGTTGGAAGACCCGAATTATTGTAGGATTTGGTAATTTGGTAATGTGATAATTTGTTGATTGGCCATTGGCTTTGCTGTCAAACGGTTGTCAATCAATCGTCAAACAAGTCATTTCTATTTTTCAACTTTTCAACTTCTTCTCTTTGCAGCTTCGCCACCCTTTCGTCCCCTCTCTTACAGTCTATCTCAAAAAGTCAGCCATCGTGGTATTGGGTCGAATTGTTTATTTTTAAAGGCTGTAACAACCGGCACTCTGAAAATATTTTGGTGCCGTGTGTAATATTTTCAAACCCTCAGCGTCCTGATAATTGAATGACACCGGAAGAATTTAAAATAGAGCTCCTGCCGTT
>CAYYOW010000179.1:0-3341 GCA_964473395.1 uncultured Lentimicrobiaceae bacterium
AACAAACGGTCATTGAAGAGTTTTCCCTGTTTGAAGACTGGATGGACAAGTATTCGTTTCTCATTGAATTGGGAAAAGAACTTCCGTTGATTGATGCAAAATACAAGTCAAGCCAGTATTTGATTTCCGGTTGCCAAAGCCGGGTGTGGCTTCATGCCGAGCTGAAAGATGGCAAGATATTCCTTACTGCCGACAGTGATGCCGTGATTACAAAAGGAATTATCAGCCTGCTCATTCGTGTTTTGTCGGGGCACACACCCAAAGAGATGCTGGAAGCTAAACTGGATTTTCTTGAGCAGATTGGGTTAAAAGAACACTTGTCGCCTACCCGTGCCAACGGTCTTTCGTCTATGGTGAAACAGATTATGCTGTATGCCAGGGCTTTTCAGATAAAGATGAACCAATAAAAATCAAAACATGACGGCTGAAGAAAAGAGAGTGCTGGAAGAGAAAATCATAAATGTTTTAAAAAATATTTATGATCCGGAGATTCCGGTCAATATCTACGAACTCGGGCTTATTTATGAGCATAAAGTGGATGAGGATGGAAATGTGAAGGTGATTATGACCCTCACGGCTCCCAACTGTCCGGTGGCAGATGTGATGCCCCAGCAGGTGAAAGAAGAAATTTCGTATCTCACCGGTGTAAAAAGTGTAGATGTGGAGATTACTTTCGATCCACCATGGGATCAGGATTTGATTTCGGACGAAGCTAAGCTGGAGCTGGGACTGATGTAATAATTGCTTTGGCACCACCACAACCACGATGGCGGCCTTTGAAATGGCTAAAAAAGTGGATAAAGGCAATAGGTGGTACTCTTTCCATGTAGAAGCAAGAACCATCTATGTAGAAAGCTATTCGGCTAATACTCAATATGTTTGTATGCCTTAAGGAAAGATATTTTAAAAAATATTCCCAAAAAGTTGTCAGTTTCAAAAAACTTTTACATTTGTCCCCATGAATACGGACAATCGCAGCAACATTTGGTGGTTTATTCTTTCGATACTTATTTTGGGTAAGTGTTGACGGGGATTTTTGTAAAGTGTTGCTAAAATGATACAGACTTCCCGCCAAAAACGGGAAGTTTTTTTTTGTGTATTGTATTAGAAAAGGAAAAAGAGGTATGGAATTCAAAGAAAACTATTATGGGTGATAAAATTATTGTTTTTGACACCACCCTTCGGGATGGTGAACAGGTTCCCGGCTGTCAGTTGAACACCGTGGAAAAAATTGAAGTGGCCAAAAGGCTGGAAGCGCTGGGTGTGGATGTGATTGAAGCGGGATTCCCCATTTCCAGTCCCGGCGATTTTCATTCGGTAGTTGAAATCTCCAAAGCTGTCTCCAAACCTGTAATTTGCGGCCTGACACGTGCCGTTGAAAAGGATATTGAAGTGGCTGCCGAAGCCCTTCAGTATGCAAAACGAAAAAGGATTCATACTGGTATCGGCACTTCGCCTTATCACATCAAGTACAAGTTGAACTCTACACCCGACAAAATTCTGGAACGGGCTGTGGCTGCGGTGAAATATGCCAAAAAGTTTGTGGAAGATGTGGAATTCTATGCCGAAGATGCCGGCCGCAGTGATAACGAATATCTCGCCAGTGTGGTGGAAGCCGTCATTGCTGCCGGAGCCACGGTGGTAAACATTCCGGATACTACTGGCTATTGTCTGCCCCACGAATTTGGAGAGAAAATCCGTTACCTCATGGAAAATGTCTCCAATGTCCACAAGGCTGTTATCTCCACACATTGTCATAACGACTTGGGAATGGCCACTGCCAACACCATTGAAGGTGTGCTTAACGGCGCCAGGCAGGTAGAGGTTACCATTAATGGGATTGGCGAACGCGCCGGAAATACGTCACTCGAAGAGGTGGTCATGATCCTGAAAAGCCACAAAGACCTTCCCGTTTACACGGAAATCAACACGAAACAAATCTATAAAACCAGTCGCCTGGTCTCGTCACTCATGAGTATGCCTGTACAGCCTAACAAAGCTATTGTGGGACGGAATGCTTTTGCCCATTCTTCAGGTATCCATCAGGATGGCGTATTGAAAAACCGGGAAAACTACGAAATTATCAACCCGAAAGATGTGGGCATCAAAGAGTCGAGCATTGAGCTTACGGCACGTAGCGGCAGGGCTGCGCTGAAACACCGGTTGAAAATCCTTGGCTATGATTTTACCAAGGTCGAAATTGATAAGATTTACGATCGTTTTCTGGCTTTAGCCGATAAAAAGAAAGACATCAAAGAGGATGACCTGAGGGCTTTGGTGGGGAAAACTACTCGGGAAGACCACGCCATCAAACTGGAATTGCTACAAGTAGTTTGTGGTAAATCTGCTGTTCCTATGGCCACAGTACGGCTGAGGATAAACAATGAGATCCATTCGGCTACCGCCTCTGGAAACGGCCCCATCGATGCGGCATTTACAGCTGTGAAACAGCTGATTAAAAGAAAAGTTAACCTGGAAGAATTTCTGATTCAGGCTATCACACGTGGTAGCGATGACCTTGGGAAAGTACATGTTCAGATTGAGAACCGGGGTAAATTATACTATGGATTTTCGGCCAGTACCGATATCATAACGGGAGCTGTGGAGGCTTTTGTGGATGCTATTTCAAAAATTATTTAATAAAATTTATTGCTTGTGGAACCAAAAACATTATTTGATAAAGTCTGGGACAACCATGTGGTTGACTCTGTTCAGGACGGCCCGGATGTGCTGTACATCGACCGCCATTACATTCATGAAGTAACCAGCCCACAGGCTTTTACTGGCTTACGTAAAAGAGGAATCCCACTTTTCAGACCGGAAAGGACTATCGCCACACCTGACCATAATATTCCCACATTGCATCAGGAGCTACCTATCCGTGAGGAATTCTCACGGATTCAGGTGCAAACACTTGCTGACAACTGCGGGGAATTTGGTGTGGAGCTTTATGGTCTGGGACATCCATACAACGGTATTGTCCATGTGATTGGTGCTGAGCTGGGGCTGACATTGCCAGGCATGACCATTGTTTGCGGCGATAGCCACACCTCCACGCACGGTGCTTTTGGGAGCATTGCTTTTGGCATTGGCACCAGCGAGGTGGAGATGGTTTTTGCCAGTCAGTGCGTTTTGCAGCCTAAACCCAAAAAGATGCGGATAAACATTGAAGGGTCTTTGGGTAAAGCCGTCTCTGCAAAAGATGTTATCCTGTATATCATTTCGCAGATTTCGGCCAGTGGCGCCACCGGTTATTTTGTGGAATATGCCGGTAGTGCCATCCGTAATCTCAGCATGGAAGCCCGTATGACCATTTGCAACATGACCATCGAAATGGGCGC
>CAYYOW010000180.1:0-3337 GCA_964473395.1 uncultured Lentimicrobiaceae bacterium
AAAAGAAAAAAACAATTCCCATACGCCCCAAAGCTCCTTAAGCCGAATTCTTCATCCGTCATTCGGTTGTCATTCAATTGCCAAACAGTTACCGGATAATGGTCGGTTGTTCGCCAATTTCACAACTTCGCCTCATCGCAGCTTCTCTTTGTCATTCGTTACAGCATATGTCTCGCCCTGTACAGTCAGCAACGTTTTTTCAAAGACTCCCCGTGCTTCTTCCAGCAAATGGTCAACATCAGAAAAGCGGGCTGAAAAATGGCCTAATAGTAGTTTTCCCACACCGGCTTCTGCCGCAATCTGTGCAGCCTGACGCGCCGTAGAGTGAAATTTCTCAGCGGCGATATCCTCCATGGCATCATCGAAAGTTGCTTCATGGTAAAGCATATCTACCGACCGGATAAAAGGGATAATCTTTTGGTCGTACGCTGTGTCAGAGCAATAAGCATAGCTTCGTGGCAAAGGAGGATCAAGCGTAATCTCTGCATTCTCAAGTACGTTTCCATCCGGGAGTACAAAATCGGCACCCCGTTTAACCCCGTGCATCTGTTCCACACCAGGTGCATAACGAGCCACAAAATCCTTCCGCAGGTTGCGCTCCTTCTCTTTCTCACGAAATACAAATCCCCAGGTCGGTATCCGGTGATTCAACGGGAGGCAGCTAATTTCTAACGTATTATCCTCATAAATAACCGCCGCATCCCTAAGCACATGAAACAGCAAAGGAAATTGCAACCGCGTTTGGGAGTGCCTTAAGTACAGCTGTATGATTTCCTCCAGTGGCTCAGGGCCATAAACGTACAGCGGTTGCCGGCGGCCATAAAGATGCAAGGTGGAAATCAGGCCAACCAGTCCAAAATAATGGTCACCATGTAAATGGCTAATGAAAATACGTGACAGATTTTTACGGGAAATCCGATATTTCAACATCTGCATCTGTGTTCCTTCGCCACAGTCAATCAAAAACCGGCGATGTCCAAACTGCAACATCTGTGCTGAAGGATTTTGGTGTTCTGTTGGCACCGCCGAACCGTTTCCCAATATGGTAACTTTAAAATCTGTCATAATAGAGTTTCTCTTTTCAAAATAACAAAAAAAAATCCTCTCCCCGAAAGGAAAGGACTTTTTTTAATTAACAAAAAAAAGAAATTAATTCTTCTTTTTTTCTTCTTTTTCAAGATCTGACTTCAGGTTGGCCAAGACATCCAAGTCGCCCAGTGTAGTCTTTTCCATCTTTTCGTTCAAGTTTTTCACAGCACGTTTGGTGCTTTTGGGATCACCTGATTTGGCACCGGCGCCCTTGCGCTTTTCGGGTTCCTGATAAGTTTCAACATGCGAAAGAATAATCTTCTTATTATCCTTGGAGAATTCGATTACTTTGAAACCCAGTTTGTTTTCTATTTTAGCCGTCGTTCCGTCTGCTTTTTTCATGTGGCGCGAAGGAACAAAACCCTCAACACCATAAGGCAAAGCAACAACAGCTCCACGGTCAAGGACAGTGATAATAGTACCTTCGTGGACCGAACCAACAGTGAAAACAGTTTCAAAGACATCCCATGGATTCTCTTCCAGCTGTTTGTGACCCAGGCTCAGACGACGATTTTCTTCGTCCACATCCAAAACTACCACATCAATTTTTTCACCGATTTTTGTGAATTCAGCCGGATGTTTGATTTTCTTCGACCAGGAAAGATCGCTGATATGAATCAGACCATCCACACCCTCTTCAATCTCAACGAAGATACCAAAGTTGGTGAAGTTACGAACCGTAGCCGAATGTTTGGAACCAACAGGATATCTGTCGCGAATATCTTTCCAGGGATCTGGAATAAGTTGCCGCATACCGAGTGACATTTTCCGGTCTTCACGGTCGAGGGTAAGTATAACAGCTTCCACTTCGTCACCTACTTTCAGGAAATCCTGAGCAGTGCGCAGATGCTGCGACCACGACATTTCGGAAACATGAATCAAGCCTTCCACTCCAGGAGATATTTCGATAAAAGCACCATAATCGGCAATAACAACCACTTTACCTTTCACTTTGTCACCCACTTTCAGGTTCTCGTCAAGAGAATCCCACGGATGAGGTGTAAGTTGTTTCAGGCCAAGGGCAATCCGTTTTTTATTCTCGTCAAAGTCGAGGATAACCACTTTCAGTTTCTGATCCAAATCAACAATCTCAGAGGGGTGGTTAATACGTCCCCAGGAAAGATCGGTGATGTGCACCAAACCATCTACACCACCGAGGTCAATAAATACGCCGTAAGAGGTGATGTTTTTGACAGTTCCTTCCAGTACTTGTCCTTTTTCGAGTTTGGCAATAATTTCAATTTTCTGTGCTTCCAGTTCCGCTTCAATCAATGCTTTGTGCGACACAACCACGTTTTTGTATTCCTGGTTAATCTTCACCACTTTAAATTCCATGGTTTTATTCACAAACACATCGTAATCGCGAATGGGTTTCACATCAATCTGTGAACCCGGCAGGAAAGCTTCAATACCAAATACATCAACAATAAGGCCGCCTTTGGTACGACTTTTAACATAACCGTTAATAACCTCTTCTTTTTCGTAAGCCTCGTTAATACGCTCCCACGATTTCAGGATACGGGCTTTTTTGTGAGAGAGAATCATCTGCCCGGCAGCATCTTCTTGGTTTTCAACATAAATCTCAACAACGTCCCCGACTTTCAAATCAGTATTGTAGCGAAACTCGTTGAAAGGCAAAACGCCGTCCGATTTATAGCCAATGTTCACCACTACCTCGCGGGAGTTCATGGAAACCACAGTTCCTTCAATCACCTCATGCTCAGTGATAGAGCTAAGAGTCTCTCCGTAAACATTTTCCAGTTTAGCCCGCTCTTCTTTTGAATAAGTATCCTGCTTCGTGTTGAGTGCATCCCAATCAAACTCTTCAGGTTCTTCTTTTGCGACCGCTTCAGCAGCTGGTTCCTCTAAAGCAGGCTCCTTTTCGGCAGCTTCTGTGGCAACAGGTTTCTCCGTTACAACTTCTTCAGCAGCTGCTTCTTCTTTTGCAGGCTCTTCAGCAACTTCGGCTTTGGGCTCAGCCACCGCCTCTTCAGTAGTTTCGGCTTTTGTTTCTTTAGCAGTTACATCTTCTTTTTCAGCTTCTACTTCAACAGCCTTAGTTTCCTCCACGTTTGCCTCTGTCTCAGGTACTTCGTCGATGTTTTTTTCGTTTTCTGACATTAAAAAATACTTGTGTTTCATTTCAACCGCCCGACACGTGTGAATATGAAACGGGTTTAACAATAAATTACTTGTTTTAAAAAATTGATGAGTAAAGATTTACCCCAACTTCGGACCTCCCAAAACA
>CAYYOW010000181.1:0-3325 GCA_964473395.1 uncultured Lentimicrobiaceae bacterium
TTTTTCTCTTTTTTTGGAATCGGAAGTTGTTTTTTGCGGCTCCTTCCGGAGGTAAGGTGATCTCTTATGCTCAACGTTTCGCCCCATGGTCTTTTTCCGATAATCTCCACCAGGTCATCGCTGAAAATCACCTCTTTCTCAAGAAGCCTGTTTGCCAGCGCCACAAGTTGCTCACGATGCTCTGTGAGGATCTCTTTAGCACGACTGTAAGCCTTCTCTACAAGTGCGCTTATCTCTTCATCAATAATAACATTGGTTTTTTCACTAAAAGGTTTACCGAAAGAGAACTCCTGCTGACCACTGGAATCGTAATAACTCAAATTTCCAATTCTCTTACTTAGTCCATAGTAAGCCACCATGGCGTAGGCTTGTTTGGTAACTCTCTCCAGGTCGTTAAGCGCTCCTGTAGAGATTTCTCCGAAAATTACCTCTTCGGCAGCACGGCCGCCCAAAGCAGCACACATCTCATCAAACATCTGTGCCGTGGTTGTAATTTGCCGTTCTTCGGGCAGATACCAGGCCGCTCCAAGCGATTTTCCACGCGGAACAATGGTCACCTTCACCAATGGATTGGCATATTCGAGCAGCCAGCTTACAGTAGCATGTCCCGCCTCATGGTGTGCTATCACCTTTTTCTCTTTGCCCGAAATAATTTTATTCTTCTTTTCCAAGCCGCCAATGATGCGGTCAATGGCATCCATAAAATCCTGACGGGAAATACTTTTGTGTGTTTTACGTGCAGCTATCAGTGCCGCCTCGTTACAGCCATTGGCAATATCGGCACCGGAGAAACCGGGAGTCTGGCGTGCCAGGAATTCTATATCAATATTTTTATTCAACTTCAGCGGGCGCATGTGCACCTTAAAAATTTGCCGTCGGGCATCGAGGTCAGGAAGCTCCACAAAAATCTGGCGGTCAAAACGACCTGCGCGCAACAGCGCTTTATCCAGAATATCGGCGCGGTTAGTAGCGGCCAGGACGATAACGCCTGAATTAGGAATAAACCCATCCATCTCGGTCAATAGTTGATTGAGCGTATTTTCTCTTTCATCGTTAGAGCCGGTCATAGGGTTTTTTCCACGAGCACGTCCAATGGCATCAATTTCATCAATAAAAATTATACTTGGTGCTTTGTCTTTGGCTTGTTTGAAGAGGTCGCGAACACGGGAGGCCCCCACGCCCACAAACATCTCCACAAAATCGGAACCCGAAAGTGAAAAGAAGGGAACATGAGCTTCACCGGCCACCGATTTTGCCAGCAGCGTTTTTCCTGTTCCGGGAGGACCTACCAGCAATACCCCTTTTGGAATTTTACCCCCCAGCTTGGTGTATTTATCCGGACTCTTTAAAAAGTCGACAACCTCAATAACCTCTGTTTTAGCCTCTTCAAGTCCGGCAACATCTTTAAACGTGATATTGACGCTTGTATTTTTATCGTAAACCTGAGCTTTGGATTTCCCGATATTGAAAATCTGGCCACCGGCACCGCCGCCACCGCGACTCATCATGCGCATGATAAAGAACCAGACCCCAAACAAAAGAGCTATGGGCAGAACCCAGCTTAATATTTCGCCTCCCCAGTTATGGCGTGTTTCACTTTCCACATACACAGGATCACTATTTCCTTTCTGTACATCCTGTACCTGCTGAATAAAAATATCAGGCGAGGCCACATTGTAATAAAACTGAGGTGTTTTCTGCCCAAAAGTGTTAGAACTATTTTTCAGCTTCTTGTATTTCTCCATTTGCAAAGCACCTGTTGTCAGATAAATTTCGGCCACCTCCTTATTTACCAAAACAATCTTCTGAACATCCTTTTCCTGAAGCATTTGCCTCAAATCTTTCCAGTCAGTTTTTTTTGATTCACTACCTGTGTTTAAAAAATTAAGTCCCAGAAAAACCAATGCCAGAATACCATAAATCCAGTAAAAATTAAACTTTGGCTTTTTGCCACCCTGGCCTGTTAAATTACTAAAAGGATTCTTACTTTTTTGCTTATTCTGTGTTTTATTATCGTCGTTTTCTTTTGTCATTCTGTTGTTTCAAATAGATTTAAAATAATCATTCATCGCTTACGTAGTGTTTAAATTTTGCATCTGCCCAAAGCGATTCAATGTTGTAAAAGTTTCGTGTCTCTTCCAGAAAGATATGAACCACCACGTCCACATAGTCTATCAAAATCCATTCCGAATTTTCATACCCTTCGCGATGATACGGATGCTCTCCGCAATTTTTCGTTACTATTTCCACAACATAATCATAGACGGCGTTAACCTGTGCCTTAGATGTAGCGTGGCAAATCAAAAAATGGTCAGTTACAGCATCCTGAACTTCTGTCAGGTCAAGGCTAACAATCTCTTTTGCCTTTTTCTCCTGCATGGCAGCAACAGCCTGCAGTAGTATGTCCTCTGAGTTGCAAATAACCACCTTTTTCTTCATGTTGCTGTTTGTGCCGACAAAAGTAGGGATTTTTATGTTGGCAGACAGCATGAAAACCGGCAAATTACTGCCAGCAAATACCAAATATGTCAGGAAGTGCTAAAAGGAAAAAGGAAAAAAGAGAAATACAATAAACCAGGTGACCATTCAATGGTCACCAAATTCCCTCACCCTTCCCACCTTTTATCTTAATTTTGCAGAAAACGTAAAGCATGGATATTGTTAGCCACCAATACGACTATTTGGATTCAACCAACGAGGAAGCATTGCGTCTGATTGCTGAAGGCAGGGCAGAGGAAGGCCTTGTTTTGCTGACGTACAAACAAACGCGGGGTAGGGGAGCAGGCAAAAACAGTTGGGAAAGTGAGCCGGGGAAGAACCTGACTTTTAGCTTTGTTTTGCGTCCTCATTTTCTGGAGCCATCGCGACAGTTTGTACTGACAGAGATGGTTTCGCTAGCCTTGTTTGAGGTGGTCGAACGCAGGCTTGGCTCTGAACATTTATCGATAAAATGGCCTAACGATCTCTGGTTTAAAGGCAAAAAGCTGGCCGGCGTATTGGTGCAAAACAGAATTAAAGGAAACCAGCTTGATTATTCGGTTATTGGTGTCGGGCTGAATGTAAACCAAAAAGATTTTCGCTCCGATGCGCCCAATCCGGCTTCTCTGATTCATTTCTCCGGTAAGGAGGAAAACCTGCCCGGTTTGTTGGATGAAATATTGGAACGGCTGGGAAATTATTATGAGAAATTAAAAACAGATATAAAGTCTCTCGAGAATCTTTATCTGCAAAAACTTTATCGCATTGGAGAATGGGATGAATACAGGGATGAAGCCGGAAATTTTACAGCCAAAATAACCGGCATCGACCGGTACGGCCGGTTACT
>CAYYOW010000182.1:0-3319 GCA_964473395.1 uncultured Lentimicrobiaceae bacterium
GTTGGTAAACTTTCATGTCTTTCTCTTTGTAAAATAAAGGATAATTTTCGACCGAGATGATAAACAGATGATAATTTTTTTTCCGGATGCCTGAAAACACATAAGGATCTTTAGCCAGTTTTTTATAATAGCTCATGGCATTAGGCTGATTTACAAACTGTTTCACAAGCAAAAGGTTATACTTGTTATCCAGTGCCAGACTGTTCACCTGCAACGGCTGTTGCCGAAAATATTTTTGATTAAAATCCGAAAGGCGGATTTCCAAAGCACGTGCATCGACCATACGGCGATCTGCCAGCAACAAAATATATTGAGGAGCATTACTTTTGTAAACATAAAGACCAATCTCTTTTTTCTTATTTTGAGCTGCCAGCATTGCTTCCCGCTCTTTATTGCTGATGCCGATACCATATTCAAGCTGTAACATTCTGATGATAGCCTGAGACCGCTCTTTCAGCGGACTGTGTGGGTATTTTATGATGAGTTGTCGCAATGCAGTGTAAAGCGTATCAGGAACCTGAACTTTGCCCAATGAGAGAGCCCGCAGATACATAAAGCGAGGAGCGACAACCGTGTCGTCGGGATATTTCTCCAGCGCACGGTTGGCATAGGTTATCACTCTGTAATACTGCTTATGCTCAAAAGCTTGATAAGTGCGGCTGTAAAACTTTTCAGCTTCGTCGTGGCTAATTTCCAACTTTTTGTAATAATCGGGATCGTTTAGTACTTTGGCATAAAGACTCCCGGGATAGCTTTCCAGTATGAGGCCTTTGTAGCGCATGGCTTCACTGGTTTTGCCAAGACCGGAGTAAATTTTATACAGGTGGTACCAATTTTGGAGGCGATATTGGTTATCAGGATATTTTATTTGAAAATCGAGATAGGTTCTCAAAGCATCTGTGGTATCGTTCAGTTCTTCGAGATACAGAAATCCAAGTTTGTTATAGTTTGACACAATGAGAGAATCCGACCATCGGAAATCCTTTTCTGTTCTGGGGAGACTTTTAAGGTAATAGCCACGTGTTTCGGGGCCCATGGGGGTTTGTTTGACGTTTTTGGCATTAGAAGTACTTTTTACAGTACCGGTCTCATTTTCTTCTGCTATCCCCACATTAGCAATCGCTGTTTGCTTATCACTCAAAAACCACATGTCTTCTAACTTTCGACGCCCCCATCGTTTTTGAAATTCATTAAACCCCTGTGCCAACGCCAATTTATTGTAAAAATACCATCCTCCCGAACCGGCTGTACCCCTTTGCATATTGCTATTCGTGCCGGGAAACTGACCGGAAGCACTGTTTTCTGAAACTATTTCCGTGGCTTTTTCCCTCTTAGCAATTTCCGTTTTGTAATCAGCTATTTTTTTATCAACAAGAACATACAGCTGCGTTGTATCCATTCGGGCCAGCTGTTGCAGGCTATCTTGCGTGTGAATAGATTGCAGATTTAGCACTAGCTGTGAAAGTACCAGCGATTTGTTTTTGATCTGTTGATAATTTGGATAGTCGTTCGGAAGAAACTGAACCGTTGTATCGTAGTAGGCCTGTGCCGGAATATAATTGCCGTGTTGGAAATAATCTTCGGCAAGTTTCAGAGATGCTGTTGATTTTTGGTAATTGTTATCCTTACTATAGCCAACCGAGAGCTTTAGATATTGAATCATAAGGCTGTCGTTTTTGTTCTTTTTAGCTATTTCGGCCAATGCAAAATAAATTTGATCCCGATAAATCCGGTATTGATTTTTGCGTGCCATTTTTTCCAGCGTTTTCACGATATATTTGCTGTTACCATCGGCAGCATCATAACTTTTGGCCAGATTCAACCGCGCTTCAAAGTCCATTTGAAAAGGAGGGTTTCGTTTCATGACTTTGGTAAAATAGCTACCGGCCTGCCGCAGGTCTCCCTCTCGCCTATTTATCTGTCCCATAATGAAATAAATACGACTAAGCAGGTCTTTGTCGCGAATAACATCAATACTTTTTTCGAGATAAGGATATGCCGCGTAAGGATTGTCCTGAGAAAGGTAAAGGTCGGCATAGACCGTAGGAAGTATGTTCTTCACCTCTTTGGGAAAATCTTTTGCACTTTGCTGACTTGAGATCAGATTCAGTGCAGCTTCGGCCTTGCCATACTGCTCCATCTCAATGTAGGTTTTTGCAAGCCAGAGTGTCCCAAAATAACTGATAGGGCTGTAATCGTATTTTTTCTGAATGAAATCAAAAACCCTGCGTGCCCCTGTAAAATCGTGCTTGTAAAAGAAAGCCTGCCCCATCATCAGATAGCTTTCCATGACCCAGTGCACACGTTCTTTGCGACCGAAAACCATGGAATGATTTTGAATGGTTATGGCTGCCTTTTTAATAGTAAGTTCCATTTTGTAAGACATCTGCCGGGCCAGCTTTTTGTCACCGTAGTTGTAAACCCGTAATATTTTAGCATAGTTATCTTTTGCATTAGTCCTGAGGTAACCGGCCCCAGCTATTAAATTCTGCTTTCCGTTCCAATAAACATTATAGTGGCTGGTAAGATTGTGGTAAGCACGTGCCAAGGCTGTATTTCGTCTGGTAGAACAGGATGAAAAAAGCATCCCGATACCGAACAAAACAAGCAGGAAAAAAATACTATTGGTTTTTACAATCCTCAAAGCGGCAATTTCCTTAAATAACTGATATTCATATAAAATATTTTTACGCCTCGCAAAATTAATAATTTATTTTCCCTTCCCGACCTTCATCCTGGGCTTTTCGAGCGGATTGAAGGTTATTTATTGAGCTTCCCTTTTAATTGTAATAGCCAGTCTACTACTATCCTGTTGGTATTGTTGGGATGATTTCCGGGGGTCTGGATTGATCCAAAAGTCCTCCTATTCCTTTTTTTTCATACCGGTCTATCAACCTGTAGGCGGGTGGTCGGAAAACCCCAAATTCTTTACATAATTCTGTTATGGTGTATTTTTCGGTTAACCATCCACAGATAAATTCTACTTTTTATTCCATAGTTGTTCTTTCTTTCCAAGGTATAGTAATTTATTTTTTTATGCAAATATCCCCTAAAGAGTGTAAACGATGTCCCTTTAACTTTGTAAACTATGTGCCTTAACGTACCCCCTTGCCCATAACGTGTGCGGTTATGGCACGCGCCGCATTATTCTGTTTAAATTTTCTATAAAGTTACATCATTTACTTTACCGTTCATTTTCTTATAAAACCGTGATTTGCGGGATGGGCTAAACCCGTGCTGTTGTGCACTGGCTATTTTATAATTACAAATTCTCTAAAATTATTTCTATCAATTACTTTACTTTCTGCATTATATGCTT
>CAYYOW010000183.1:0-3311 GCA_964473395.1 uncultured Lentimicrobiaceae bacterium
TCTATTTTCTTTTTTGGCTCTTCTTTTTTCTTTTTCGGTTCTTTTTTCTTTTCTTCTTTCGGCTTTTCTTTTTTCTTCTCTTTCGGTTTTTCTACCTTTTTGGGAATAGGCTTAGGTTTGGGCTTTTGCTTTTCCAGCAGCAACTGCGCCAGACGTGGGGGCAAATCTTCAACGTTATCCTTGTCAACTTCGGGCACAGGGATCCACGGAATGACAACACTAAAAACAACCGCCAATGCCAGAACAATGGTGACGATTTTTTTGAGCCGCCCATCATCCTCTTCCAGACGAGTCCAGGGCAATATAAATGAGCGATACATCAGTACAGACACGAGTTAACCTTTATCCCGTTTGCGTAAAACAGCCAGCGAAATATTGCTGTAACTCGCCTTTGTGCAAGTCAGCATAATTTTTTTCAGTAAGGCGAAAGGAATTTTTTTGTCACCCATTATGGTGACTTCACGTAACACCGGTTTTCCATCTACTGTTTTAGTACGCACTTTACGTGCAGTTAAACGTAACAGCTCATCTTTCAACGCCTTTATTTCGGTACTTTTGGAGCGCATTACATCTGCAACCGAAGCAATTTTTCTTCCCTGCACCACAATATCATCAGCACCTACAATAATGACGACGGTTTCTTTTGGTAATTGATTAGAGACTGACTCGGGGAGTTTGATTTGTTTGGCGTTGGGTAAATCTTGTACTGACGAAGAACTTACCAACAGGAAAAACACCAGGATTGTAAAAATGTCCATCAAGGACACCATATTCAGCGAGGCGGTACGCTTGGTACGCGCATGATGACGCTCCATACGTTTGGCGCGACGCGATACACTCATGGTGCATCACCAATGGCAATTTGGGGAAACAGTTCTTTTTTCACCACGGAGGCTGCCTCTACCACTTCGACTTCTCGCACCGTATCCATGGCCTTTACCAAAAGCTCATATTCAGTATCCGGTTCCAATAAAATACTGATATTTTGTTTCTTAGGAAACCGGGTTTTTATTTTTACCAAATACTCAGAAAGCGCTGCAAAATCGTGTTTACCCTCCGTGTTTTTAATCACTTTCAGTACACCGCCGAGAGTATCTGCCACGACCAGTTTATCCTTGCGCACAATAACTTCGAAATTGCGCTCCTTTTTCTGGTCCTTATTTGCCTGTGATTGCGAGTCAGGCGGAAGGTTGAGTTCCAGGATGCTGAGTTGGGAAAACACCGCTGAAAGTAGCAGAAACGGAATCAGCACCACCATCAAGTTCATAAAGGTGGTAATGTTGAGTTCTGGCACCTCGCGACGCGCGCGCCTAACACGGGCTCTTACGGACATATGAAATCGTTCCGCTTACTTTGCGCTACGCGCAGTTTCTTTACGTTGTTCGGTAATCGAGTTCAGAAATTTTACTGTTGCCATTTCCATACTATCGACTATTTCAGTTGTCTTGGTTTGCAACACAGTAAACATTAACAACAGGGGAATCGCCGCCATCAAACCAAAGGCGGTGGTATTCATGGCCACGGAAATACTAGCCGAGAGTAAATCAGCCTTGTCGGCCGGGTTTGCATTAGCCACCGCAGTAAACGCCTGGATCAAACCAATGATGGTGCCCAACAACCCCAGTAGCGTAGCAATATTGGCATAGGTGGCCAGATAATGAGTCCGCTTTTCAAGGCGTGGAATAACCTCCATCAGCCCTTCTTCCATGGCGATTTCAATATCATCACGATTTCTGCTTATCTGTAAGCGGCTCAAACCGTAGGCCATAATTTTTCCTATTTCAGACTTTGAGCGACTACTTAATGCCATGGCTTGCTGGTAATTATTTGCCTTCATTAGCGGGGTTAATTTATCCCACATGCTACGATTGGTTTGTTTTGCAATCGTCAGATACAAGTACCGTTCAATCGCAATTGCCGCGCCCAACGCAAACACCAACAGAATGGGGTACATAAACGGCCCACCCTCCTGGAAAAATTTCACAATCGCGTTAAAGAAATCCATACTTTTCTCCTCACATCACATAATTCGATTTTTTATACTACTCATTGGTGTCACACACCAATGTTGTACGTTTTTCATACAAGCCAATGACACAAACAGCGCTCTAGCATGCCATAAAATACGCCTGTGCTGACCAACTCAATTCACAAAGCTCTGCACACGAAAATACACTGCACATTGCGGCATTTTAACGACATTCTTGAGTTTCTGATAGCAAATAGGAGAAGTTAAGTCACTTAAAAGCTGTGCCACATTTATAATCATATTATTTAAACCGCTATTTTTAGTTGTTTACTTTGGCACTTCCACTGGAAGACGTTTGTGCTCCAGCACCGTACAACATGTCATAGTATTCAACCTGACGCCGAAACACATCCCTGTCCAATGCTTCAAAAGCAGTATCGAAAGAATTGCTGCCAACACCGCCTTGCAATAAACCCAGCCGTGTACTTTTCCAAGGAATGACGTACAAAATTTTAGGCAACTCACGACTACCCTGAATCGCGGTTTCATCTAGCTCAATCCTATCCGCTGAAAATACATTAAGTGGCAACAACACAAAGGATAAACAACAGACAAGAAAAATAGACCTAATCATTTTTTAGCTCTGCGCCCCAGGTCAACTATCCATTTCTTAACTTCAACATCTTCTTCTGGTGTCAATTTTTGATACTGCTGATAATGTTCCAATGCTTCCGGCAATTTGCCCATGTACAATTCCAGTAAAATACCGAAGTTGAGATGAGCATAAGCGTAATCAGGATCAATCTGCAAGGCTTTTTCATAGTAAGTCCGGGCTTGTTCAAACTCACCGGCACCACGGCTGATAATTCCCAGGTGATTCAAGCTCACTACATTTTTTGGATTGATTTTTAACGATGCCTGAAAAGCAGCTTTTGCTTTTTCCAATTCATTTTGCTGAAAGTACAAAATACCCAAATTTGCCTGTGGCCCAGAATAATTCGGGTATTCAATCGTTAATTGTTGTAATGCCTTTTCAGCCTGAGCCGTTTTTCCTGTCCGCATTGCAGACAAAGCAGCTTCATAAGATGCCGTAACTTTAGGATCAATTTTTGGCAGTTCGTCTTTGGCGGGCGCGGCCACATCACGAGTTGGCTCGGTAGTTACCGCACAGCCTGCCAACAGCAAAACAGCTGTTATAAAAAACAAGTGGGCAGCATACCCCACACGTTTTTTTCGAAAACAGGAAATAAATGAATATCGCATTATAAATATCTTTTTAATCAATATCTTTTTAATAAAGATACAGGGCTGTCGATTCACTCTTCTCAGACTTGGCGTAACG
>CAYYOW010000184.1:0-3293 GCA_964473395.1 uncultured Lentimicrobiaceae bacterium
TGGTTTTTACTTCGGGAAAATTGGCAAGAATTGTCTTTTCCACCTCCTTTTCGCGCTTAATGGTTTCGGAAAGGGAACTTCCGGGACGCAGAAAGGTCTGCATGGCAAGATCCCCCTCGTCAAGACTCGGGATAAACTCGCCACCCATACGCGAAAAAACAAAGATGGAACTGGCAAAAATGAGAACCGCAATCCCGAGAACCGTCAGTTTATGGTTCAGCGATAGCTGAAGCAGCGGGTCGTACAATCGCTGAATACCTTTTATCAACTTCGCACTGATTTTCTCCAAACCGGTTTCAATTTTGGAAAACCACAACTTTTTGTTTTTTGTGGGCTTCATCAACAGTGAAGAAATCATAGGGATGTAGGTCAGGCTGAGAAAAATGGCGCCCAGCACGGCAAAGCCAAAAGTATATGCCATGGGCTGAAACATTTTGCCTTCCACACCCGTGAGAAAAAGAATGGGGGTAAACACAATAAGAATGATTAACTGACCGAAAAAAACAGAATTCATCGTGGTACTTGAGGCTTTGTAAGCTACCTCATCCATCTCTTTGTCGTCGAACCGGCTCTTTCCGGCACGAATACGCTTTTCAATTTCGAATACGGTTCCTTCCACAATAATCACTGCGCCGTCCACAATAATTCCGAAGTCAATAGCCCCCAGGCTCATCAGGTTAGCCCAGACGCCGAAGATTTTCATCAGGATAAAAGCAAACAACAACGCCAGCGGAATAACGGAAGCGGTAATGAGTCCGCCCCGCAGACTTCCCAACAGTAGTACCAGCACGAAAACCACGATGAGCGAACCTTCGATAAGGTTTTTGGCCACGGTGGAAGTGGTTCGTTTAATCAGATCGCTCCGGTCGAGAAAAGGCGCAATGATGAGTCCTTCCGGCATCGACTTCTGAACACTTTTCAACCGCTCTTTTACATTTTGGATAACAGCATTCGGATTGGAGCCTTTCAGCATCAAAACTATTCCGCCAACGGCTTCATGGCCATCCTGGGTAACAGCTCCATAACGGACATTGTGCCCGAAATGCACCTTTTCGGCAACATCTTTAATCAGAATGGGAATTCCATTGTTGTTTCTAATCACAATATTTCTAATGTCGTCAAGTGAACGGGCCAGCCCTTCGCCGCGGATAAAATTGGCCATGTGATTTCTTTCAATATAAGCACCGCCAGTATTTACATTATTCTTTTCGAGGGCTTCAAAAACTTCGGCAATGGAAACCTTCATGGCGTTTAATTTTTCCGGATTTAGGGCAATTTCATACTGTTTTATCCTGCCGCCAAACGAATTGACTTCCACCACGCCGGGTATCAACGCCAACTGACGCTTGACAATCCAGTCCTGAATAGTACGTAACTGCTGCGGCGTGTAAACCGTATCGTAACCCGGTTTGGCTTTTATGGTATATTGCAAAATTTCGCCCAGGCCGGTGGTAATGGGTCCCATAAACGGTTCGCCAAACTGAGCGGGAATTTCTTCCTTCACCGTATTAAGTTTTTCCTGTACCACCTGCCGCGGGAGATAGGTTCCCATGTTGTCTTTAAAAACAATGGTTACCACGGAAAGTCCGAAGCGGGAAATGGAACGTATTTCCTTAATTCCAGGCAGGTTAGCCATCTCCAGCTCCACCGGATAGGTTACAAACTGTTCCACATCTTCGGTAGAAAGCGTTGGTGAAACGGTGATTACCTGCACCTGGTTGTTGGTAATATCGGGTACCGACCCGAGATTAATGGTCATCATCGAGTAAACACCTGTCCCTATCAGGGCTAACAGCAGCAGGCCGACAATGAATTTATTTTTTATTGAAAACGCTATTATTTTGTTAATCATTTTTGTTCTTTTTGGATACTTAACTTATATCTTAATTCTAAACAGTATTTAGTAATGAGATAAGATTTTGATTTTAAGCGTTTTTGCGAAGAAACAGGGTTGGCTAAGGACGTAATTTGTTTGAAATAGACACCTCATAATTAATGAGATTGCTTCGTCACCCTACGCACTACCCCACCCCTGTCTCCTCGCAAAGACGGGTGTGTAGTAATTAAATGATTAAGCTTTTGGTGGATGCCATATAGGAGAATAAACCGGAATGTTAGCAAAAACCGGTTTTTCGGAAAAGAGGCTTACGGGGTTGGAAATAAATTCCATAAAAGAGACCTCCGACTGAACAAAGGCGCTGTGTCCGGTATGGCAAAAGAAAAAGGGATTACAGCTGTCGAAGATGGCATCCTGTGGCTGCTCAACGGAGAGCATCACTGTCTGGCTTTGCTGAGTAGGCATATCATCCTGGTCGCTACACGGCACTGCCGAAAGGACTAAAATAACCAGAGATAATATGACAGCAAAAACCTTTTTCATTATTCGCTAATGTGTTTAGAAACCAAATCGATAATTTGACCAACATGGTCGTCTGCAAGAGAATAGTAAGCCAGTTTGCCCTCTTTGCGGAATTTAACGATGTTTTTGTTGCGAAGATAGCGGAGCTGATGCGATAAACCCGATACCGAAATTCCAACCAGGGCCGTCAGGTCGCACACACACAGTTCTGAATGGCGCAAAGCCGCTATCACTTTCAACCGTGTCGGGTCGGAAAGTGCTTTCAGAAAATCAGCCATTGTCGTTGCCGAAGGGCTTTTCGCCATTTCTCTCGCTACACGGTCAACCACGTCCTGATGAATAATCGTTATGTCGCAAACGTCACTGCTCATTGTTTTTCATTTGAATGATTGTGCAAACGTACAACTATTTTTTAAACCAGCAAGTTTTTTTGAAATATTTTTAATTTCAGGAAAATATTTTGACATGGTTTAAATTGCCATTCCAATAATTCCGAAAAACGGGAATTCTTCAAAAAAAACGTTGTCATTTCGAACCCATTGCGTGGGCTTTGCGTGGCGGTGAGACATAACAAAAATCATTTTGAAACCAATTGAAAATATTACTAATTTGCAAGGTTTTAAGAACCTGAAAGCCATGAAAACACAATCGAAATTTTCCATTGCACTCCTTCTGCTAATGGCAGTCCTGACTATAACGGGATGTAAGAAAAACCCGCCCACCCCGACACCAGCACCCGTGCCGGCAACCGTAAAAATGAACGCTTATAATGATTTGGGTCTGACAAGTGTAACCGTTAACTTTACGATAACACCCAATGACTCCAAAATTAGTGAATCCGGGGTATATCTCAATATTCACAGTGTTTTAGCGGGCGCAACAAAAGTGGCAGCCAGCGCTAAAAGCGGGATTATAACGCTTTCCTTAAACAGTT
>CAYYOW010000185.1:0-3283 GCA_964473395.1 uncultured Lentimicrobiaceae bacterium
TGCACACCCAGCTGTTGGCCGAACTCTCCAGTACAACAGCCTTTTTCCGGTCTTTAATTAAAAACGAATTATGATATTTTAAGGTACCGGAATAGCTGCCGTTGCCCCCTTGTCCCTGTTTCTCGAGCAGCTTGATGATAAAGTCTGCTGCAGCATCGGCATTTTCGGCATTATGCAACGCCAGACGCAGGATATCCATACCCAGCAAACCGGCATCATTCAGTTTTTCTTTTGAGAACACCGCTTCATTGCCGATGGCCACCCCTTTTTCATTGACTCCCATTTCCGCGCCCCAAATCCATAACGGCCTTGAGATAAGGGCAGTGTAAGGATGTTCAAATTGTCCAAAAATCTTTTTTAATGAGAGGAAAGGACCGTCTGTATATTTGGCTAATTTTTCGGACAAGAAATCCGTTCCAAAATCTTGGCCGGCATCATACACCATTTCTATTATCTGAGGCTCTCCGGGATCCCGATCTGAATTTTTTGCAAAAAAAGATCTCCCGGATTCCTCCCGGCTAAAAAAAGCAATCGTATCACACATAGTACTGTTTTGATGGCTAATTTATAACAGATATGTTTAGAAACCAATTTATTTCTGTTTTTCCCTTTAAAAACAGCATCTCTTTTCGACAATCCATGAACGATATTTTTGAATTGGCAGAGGAAGAATGGCAGGAACAGTAGGCCGCGGGAATAGCATGGCCATTCAATTTCGTTTAATTTGTGCTGGCTGAAAATCAGCAGACCATGAATTATGTAAACAAAATCCGTTTTTCTTTACATAGCAGCCCCCGTTTGATAAAAAAATCAGGTTTCCTTATCCGTTCATCTCCCTACTTCTCCACCTTCTCTAACTCTTTTTGTTTTCCGCCGGTGAGATCGATGTTGTCGAAGGCATGGCTTTTTGGTAAGGCCATGTAAAAAGCGGAAATCGGATCGATTTTCACGGTAACATTCCGCATACGGACGGCCAGCAGATGCCCACCGGCTTTTCGGTCGGCCGTGATGAAATGAAAATGATAGCCCGGCACGTTAATGCCTTTCACATAAGCCGGGCACCAAAAGCCCACCAGCGTCCCTTTGACCTGATGAAACTCAAAGGTAACCTGATGTTTCACCACATCCACCAACAACGGATAAGGTTTCTGTTGTCCGGGGACGCTCCGCGTTTTTACATAGGAAAAGGTTCCTTCGATTTCTATGGCATAAAAGATATTTTTGACCGGCAACAATCGGTTCAGATAACTTTTGAGCTGGTCGTAACTTCCTATGGAATCTTTGATTTCCAAGGTTGTATCCGGGTTAAAAAAAGTAACTTCGGCAAAAGGTGTTTTCACGGTATCGGGAATCAGATAAGATTTCCCATCGGTTTTGATTTGATAGAATTTCCCATCCAGCCCAACCATTTCGCCATCCAGCCTGTTCACCGTTCCCAGGCCAAAATTGCCATGTTGCCGTAACGTCCGGAAAGTCATATCGCCATCATAAACTCCCGCCAGCAGAGCATTAATGGTAGAGGTCTGAAACAGGACATCCTTGCTTTCCCGGCTTCCCAGCGGGGCGGAACATCCCGAAAACATCATCAGGGCAACCACAAAAGCTACCGGCAGCAAACTACGTAGAAATTTTTTCATGTTTTTTATTTTACTGTACATCAATAGATTAAATATAATATTGTATTAGTCCGCTTTATTCAAAACAACAATAAAAGAAGTCCACCCCTCCTTTTTCGGATTCAATAAAATATCGCCACCCATGGTCAGCATGATTTGCTTGCTCAGGCTTAAGCCGATGCCGGAGCCATCTTCTTTAGTGGTAAAAAAGGGTACAAAAATCTGTTCCCGCAGTTCGGGCGGAATAGCCGGTCCGTTGTTTGTCATTTCAATTTTGGCACTCAAATCAGATTCCCATAGTCTAACAATCAGCTCCGGATTTTCTGTATTCCCGGAGAGCAGTGCTTCTACGGCATTCTTCAGCAGATTGGTAAGCACCTGCGTCAGCAATTTCTCATCGGTGGTAAAAAGAAAATCTTCGGGAATTGATTTTTTTATTTTTATGGTACCAAATTCCGAAAAAGCCCTGGACGCCAATAGGTTATTTTCGATTAAAGCGGAAAGGCCAACCAATTTAAAATGCGGTTCGGGCAGTTTGGTGAATTTTCGGTAGCTTTCCACAAAGTTCATCAACCCGACACTCCGCTCTTCGATGACATCCAGCCCTTTAACCGTGTTTTGAATAATCTTCTCATCAATTTTTCCGGTATCTACAATGGCGTTATTTTTCGTGAAATACCCTGATATAACTTTTGACAAGGTGGTAATGGGCGCAATGTTATTCATAATTTCATGTGACAATGTCCGAGCCAGTTTTATCCAGGCGTCCACTTCGCGATTGTCTAACTCTTTGGTAATATCACTCACCGCAATCAGCTTGATTTTTTTGCTTTTAATCGTTATCTGCGACAATTTAAACAAGAGCTTTTGCCCGTGCCGGTTTTCAAAAATTACTGATGATTGGTGTGAATTCGGATCGGGTTGCATGATAAAACCCGGCAGTGCTTTATCCACAGCCAACAGAGCATTGATATGATGATATTCGTTAAGATTGACAAGTTTTTCTGCTTCCGGATTGATGTTTATGACCCTGCCTTTTTCGTTCACCGAGAAAAGGCCGGTGGTGGATTGGTTTATCACCGAACGGAAATATTGTTCACGGGTATTAATCTCTGTTTTGGTTTGTCTGAAAAGTTCGTTGAGCCGGTTCATCCCTTTGTAAACATCATCAATCGCTTTATTGCCTGATTTTGAAGGAATTTTAAGCGTTGTATCTTCATTTTCTATACCGAGCAAAAAGAAGGAAATCCACCTGTTCAGATGATTGAAATAACGGACAATATTGACTGCCGCACCAGCCAGCAACAAAACAGAAACAATGCTCAACGGATAGTTTTGCCTTTCAAAAAACAAGAATGTTGTTATCCCGGCAAGCAAGATAATCACTGCCAACCGAAATAGAATGGCCCGGTAAAAGTGTTTATATGTCATAATTTAGTTTTTAACAAATGGAATGAAATAGGGTTGAAGGGTTGGAGGGTTGGAGGGTTGGAGGGTCGGAAGGTTGAAGGGGTGTAGGGTTAGAGGATCGGAAGATTACACCTTTTCACCTTTTCACCTTCCTACCTTTCCACCTTCCTACCTTTCCACCTTCCTACCTTTTCACCTTTTCACCTTTCCACCTTCCTACCTTTTCACCTTTCCACCTTTTTTCCCTCTTAATCCGT
>CAYYOW010000186.1:0-3218 GCA_964473395.1 uncultured Lentimicrobiaceae bacterium
GCTTGTAACGTGGGGTATTATCACCCTCGGAATAAAAAACACCTCTGGGTTGAGGGAGGGGTTTATTCTTAGTGGGCCGTATCGCTATACACGTAATCCACAATATTTAGGAGATATGATTTTTTTCATAGGTATTAGTTTAATCTCGAATTCATTGTATTTGTTAGTAGTCCATCTATTAATGATATTGGTATTCCTGTTTACACCATTTGCAGAAGAAGTATGGTTAGAAAAACAATATGGTGAGGAATACAAAAATTATAAAAGAAATACTGCAAGGTTTTTATAGCAATTACAGAAAATCGCCTAACAAAAAAATACAGCAGACGCAAAAAGCCGCGCTGCTGATTTAGACGTTAGATTTTAGGAAAGAAATATGTCCGAAGAAACAGAGGCTGTAAAGGAAACTGCTAAAGCAGCGCAAGAAATTGCAAAGACAACTGGCAAAGCTATTGATGCAAGCGAAAAGTTTGGTGGTTTCGTTTCACGTTATATTTCTGGCCCTTTAGAACAAGGCATGGGCATTTTTGAAGACAAATTAAAATATATGCGCTGGGAAAGGCAAATACGTCTAATGGAAAGAGCTAGCGAATATATGGCTAGTATTGGTATAGAAGCACCAACAAAACCAATCCTCCTGAAACTAGCAATACCACTACTAGAAGCAGCGTCACTAGAAGATGATGATTATTTACAAGATCTGTGGGCAAAACTTCTAGTTAACTCTTCAATTGAAGGTAGTCCAATTGATCTTAATCGTTCGTATATCGACATCTTGGAACGCTTATCTCATTTAGAAGCAAATATATTGTCCATTATTTATGCCTTGCCTGAAGACAAACTGAGAAACAAATCAATTTTAACGGGTAACTTGCCAGATTCAGTGGCAATTGAAGACGAGAACAATAAAGAAGAACCTATACAGCCTAGCAAAGAAGTTACTCTTGCATTAGCAAATCTTGCAAGGCTGGGCTGCATATCTCTTCCAACCACATGGGATGGTGGTGAAATATTCTCTACCATTTACCCGGCTGTAATGGGAAGAAGTCTTGTTGAAGCATGCACATTAAAAACAAAATAATGAAATCTAACAAGCGGGTCAAGTTCGCTTCGCTTGGACGCGCAAACAGCGCGCGCCACTTACCCTAGACGTTATCTGAAAAAAATGAATAAAACAGCAACACATAATATAGAATTAAATTTTTACTATCTACATTCGAAAGATGCTGAAATGTTTACTCTTTGGGCAGAGAAAGAAGAAAAAGAAAACTCGAAATTAAAAAGCCTTCATGCCCGCCATGCTATCCTTTCATCCGTTTTTACTTGTGAGTCTCTTATTAATCTAGTATTGAATGATTTCTATATTCCAAAATCTGGCAGTGAAAATATTGAAAAACTAAGCTTATACGATAAATGGTTTATAGCACCCCTTATATGCACAGAAAACCAAACAATGAAAACCTTTGATAAGTCAGCAGAACCATTTCAAAGTTTTGCTGAATTAATAAAGATCAGGAATTGGCTTGTTCATCCCAAGCCAGACACTTATGTTGATGGGATATTAGAAGAAGGAACAATAACGATACTCGAAAGTAATGAATCGCATCCTTGGGTAGAAACAATAAAAGGAGCAACTTGGCCTCAAACCAAAATACCAGTTAATCCATTTGAGTTAACAGCAAATCATGCAAAGCAAGCAACGAATATTGCGAAAAAAATGGAAGATGAATTAAAAAAATTAATGCCTAATCAAATAACTGATAATTGGCTTAGGAAAATAAAATTTGTAAACAAAGAATCTGGTGATACAACACAGGTGTCCATTGACTCTTTGTGGGGTGGATATACTCCAAACGATTAACAGATAACAATTCAATCAACCGGACTTTTTCCGTGGCTTCGCCGCTCCAAAAGCCGGTTATTTCAAGCGTTATGTTCATAGGAAAATTTCGTGAAATTATCTATTTATCAAATAGACGCATTTGCTGAGAAAGTATTTGAAGGAAATTCCGCAGCAGTTTGTCCGCTAGATGAATGGCTTTCTGATGATGTGCTTCAAAATATAGCCCAGGAAAACAATCTATCTGAGACTGCTTACTTCATAAAAGAAGATGATAAATATCACATCAGATGGTTTACTCCTACGGTTGAAGTCAACTTATGTGGTCATGCAACTCTTGCGTGCGCCTATGTGATTTTTGAAATTCTGAGACTAGAAAGTGATGAAATAGTATTTAATTCAAAGAGCGGTGAGCTGAAGGTAGTTAGAAAGGGTGGTTTGATAGAGCTTGATTTTCCTAAGTCCACTATCGAACAATGCGAAACCCCAGATGAAATAACCAAGGCATTTGGAAAAAAGCCAATTGAAGTATGGAAGTCCGACGACTACATAGCGGTCTATGCAAATGAAGCGGATATTGTGTCGTTATCCCCTGACTTTGGTGTTCTTGGCCAATTGGAATGCCGGGGAGTTGTTGCCACTTCACGAGGCGAAGAAACGGATTTTGTTAGTCGTTTCTTTGCTCCACGGTATGGCATAAATGAAGACCCTGTTACGGCTCTGCACATTGTGAGCTGATGCCTTATTGGGCAAGGGTACTGGGTAAGAACAAATTATCAGCCGCTCAGCTATCGAAAAGGGGTGGTAGACTTCAATGTGAGCTGGTTGGTAAGCGTGTCCTTATATCTGGAAGTGCAGTTAAATACCTTGAGGGCACAGTAGAAATATGAACATAACAAAAGCAATCAACCCGGACATTTTTCCGCGGTGTTTGAGCTGTGCTAAAAAATCCTAGCACAGCTCAAACACCGCTCAAAAATTCCGGTTATTGCTGACGTTAGCTGTATAAAAGATAAATTGATATGCCATTAAAGCCAGAAATAAAATTGATAATCAGCCCCGATCTGGATCATGGCAAAGAGCCAATTGAACCGGACAATTGTGCAGTATTTATTGAAGTCGAAATTGGCGAGAAGTCTAAAGAAGGAGCAGATATATTTAGTTTCACAGCAATTACCCCAAAATATTTGGTTGCTAATCCAATAACAAGCTGGGGGCGTGGCTATTTATTAATGGAGTCCTTCTCTTGGGAAAAAGCGGAGTCAATGTTAAATAAATTACTGAGCTTTGTGCGAGAAGAAACCTGGGATGGCGTAGCTAAAAACCTATGCAAAGAGCTACATTGGGAATATGAGAATTACCAGCCATACAACAGCTA
>CAYYOW010000187.1:0-3208 GCA_964473395.1 uncultured Lentimicrobiaceae bacterium
CCGAATATAAAGCCAATGCATGGTATAATCTCGGGAATACTTTCATGCAGCAAAAACAGTATGAGAAAAGTATTGGTTCTTATATTCAGTCCTTAAAACAACGGCCTACGGATATGGATGCCAAGTATAATTTGGTGTACGCCCGTAAAATGCTGAAAAAACAAAAACAAAAAAAACAACAAAAAAAGAAACAAAAGCAGAACAAAAAGAATAAAAAGAACGACAAAAAGAAGAATAAGAATAACAAGAAAAATCAAAATAAGAATAAACAGAAGCCTCAGAATCAGCAGGGAAATCAAAAGAAGAACAATCAGAAAAAACAACAGCGAATTTCGCCACAGGAGGCTCAGCGGATTCTGAATGCTTTGAAAAATAATGAGAAGAACACGCTTAAAAAGCTTGAGAGAGCCAAAGCAAAAGCAAAGGCTGCAAAAGCGAAACCATATGTTATTAATTGGTAGAGGAGGGAAGACAATGTTTGTTTTGGTGCAATATTTGATAGAAATCCGCAAATGGATATAATCCTTATTTTTGAATAAAATTTATGGCTTTGATGAAAAAGAGGGGACTTTATATTATTTTTCTGTTGCTGTTTGCCGTTCAGAGTGTTTGGGCAGGTAAAGAAGTCACCTTTACCGCGAGGTCAAGACAACAGGTGTTGGTTGGCCAACAGTTTCAGATTCTGTTTGAGGTGAATGCCAACGGCAGGAATTTCACTCCTCCAGCAGATTTTGGCGGTCTGGAGGTTTTATCGGGACCCAACACCTCGAGCAGCTCTAGCATCCAGTTTATCAACGGAAAAATGAGCCAGTCGTACTCAATGACTTACTCTTACATCGTCATGGCTACCAAACCCGGTATTATTACTATCGGTCCGGCAACTGTAAAGGTGAAAGGAAAACGACACGCTTCTGATACGTTGAAGATTAGAGTTCTGAAATATAGTACATCTGCAAAAAGCCAAACAGGCAACACGGGCGTTGCATCGCAAAAGAGAGCAGGGGCTGTCTCCGGTAAAACGTCGTCAACCTCCGATGCCAATATTAGCAGCAAAGATGTTTTTATTAAAGCCACGGTCAACAATACTCATCCCTATCTTGGCCAGCAGGTGGTGGTTACGTACCGTATTTATACCAAGGTCCCGGTGACAAACCTGAGTATCAATAAGGTGGCATCGTTCAAAGGGTTTTGGTCGAAAGATCTTCTGGGTGACAACTCTTCTTTGCAGCAACACAACGAAACCATTAACGGACAGAAGTATGTGGTGGCGGTGATTCGTAAACTGGCCCTGATACCTCAGCAAACAGGAAAACTGGTGATTAATCCCATGGAACTGGATTGCGCCATTCAAATTCGGGTGAAAAATCCATCGGGTAACTCCGGAAACCCGTTTAACTCCTTTTTTAACACTCCCTTTTTCAATCAGAATGTTAGAAACGTAAAGAAGACGCTTATTTCTAACGCGTTGCACTTTAATGTAAAACCGCTTCCCTCCAAGGGAAAACCAGACTGTTTTTCAGGCGCCGTTGGCAATTATACTTTCACAAGCAATATTGACAAAACTAATTTGACCACCAACGATGCCCTTACGCTCAAAATCACGGTGAGCGGAAGCGGAAATATTGAGCTGGTGAGTGCTCCACAGGTGAAGTTCCCTTCTGATTTTGAAACTTATGATCCTAAAATAACTACGAATATCAACAAATCCGGTAGTGGTGTTTCGGGAACAAAAAAGTTCGATTATCTTGCTATTCCGCGGACAGCAGGCGACTTCACCATCAATCCGGTGAAATTCTGCTTTTTCAACCCCAAAGACAAACAATATCATGTTTACCAGACCAAAACTTACAGCATTCATGTAAAAAAAGGGAAAGGTACCGGTGTGGTATATTCAACTACCGATCAGCAGGGTATCCATATCCTCGGAAGAGATATCAGGCACATTAAAGAGGGGACATCCGATTTGCATCCTGCCGGCAACTTTCTTTTTGGGACTACATTGTATTATGTTCTCCTTGCCTTGCCGGTAATATTGCTTCTGTTGGTTCTGCTGCTTTGGAATACGCTGAAAAAACGGAAAGCCAATGTGTCATTGGTCAAGAACAGGAAGGCACAAAAGATTGCCCGTAGTCGCCTTACTTTAGCACAAAAGATGAAAAAGCAGGGTGATGACCGTGCTTTCTACGACGAGATTGCCCAGGCATTATGGGGTTATATTTCCGATAAGTTTAATTTGCAAAAGGCCAATCTCTCCATGGATTCTGTGAAAGAGTTGCTGGAGCAAAAGAAGGTGGCCCCGGAAACCATTCAGTCTTTCCTGGATACACTGAACAGTATTGAGTATGCCCGTTTTGCTCCGGGCGATACCAAAGGGAAAATGGAAAATATTTACACGGAAGCCCTGCACGCCATTATGCAGGCCGAAAAGTCATTAAAATGAGCTGGCAAATGAAACGGATAGGAAAACATATTTTATTGATGATGTTGGTGGTTGTTTCCCTTCATGCTTCTGCCATCAACCCCGATTCGCTGATGGTTCGGGCAAATCGTGCCTACGATCACCAACAGTATGATTCGGCCATAATCATGTATCAGCGTGTTTTGAAGCAGGGCCTTGTCTCCCCAAATCTTTATTTCAATCTCGGCGATGCTTATTATCGTAAAAATGATATGCCCTCAGCCATTCTTTATTTTGAAAAAGCCAAAAAACTGGATCCCAACAATGCCGACATTCAATACAACCTGACTCTGGCCAATACCATGATTCCTGATAAAATTGAGAAAGTGCCTGTGATGTTCCTAAAGCGCTGGTGGAATTATTTTTATGATATGTTTGATGCCAATACGTGGGCGATACTTTCGTTGATTTCTTTGTCTGTTTTTGTTCTTCTTGTCGGGATATTTATTTTGTCGCGGGGACGAGACACACGTAAGATCTCATTTTTTATCGGTATGCTGATGCTGCTGGCTACGGTAGCAGCTTTTGGCCTGGCCTCTCAGAAGTCTTATTATATGCAGCACCATAACGAAGCCATTATTTTCACGCCTACCATTACTGCCAAGAGTTCGCCAACACCCAACTCTGTTGATTTGTTCGTTATCCATCAGGGTACCAAAGTTCGTTTGTTGGATGAGGTGGATGGCTGGGAGAAAATTAAGTTACAAAATGGCAGTATTGGTTGGCTACCGAAACAATCTATGAAAAAGA
>CAYYOW010000188.1:0-3200 GCA_964473395.1 uncultured Lentimicrobiaceae bacterium
ACAACTCTGCTCAAGAGTAATATGAGGTTACACCGCAAAAGGCAGTTCTCTGACAATATCAATGCCTTCGGGTGAAACCAATGCTTGTACTGGGATAATTTCCACACCAGCATCATAAGCCTTTTTCAGCGTACGTGCATAGTCCGGGTCAATGGTTTCGGCAGGCCCGAATTTACCCACGTCCATGCGTTGTATCACATACAGCATCACCGCACGTATGCCTTGCTTTTTTACCTGCATCAGCGTCTCCAGATGTTTGCGTCCGCGGGTTGTAACAGCATCCGGGAAAAGGGCATATTCACCAACTTTCATCGTTACATTTTTCACCTCAACGAAACATTTTTCCTGTTCATTTTCAGCATAAATATCGAACCGGCTGTCACCGAAAGTTACCTCTCTTTTTACAAAAGTATAGTCTTTCAGCCTTTCAATTTTCCCATCGCGAATGGCTTCGTAAGCCAGCAGGTTAGGAACAGAAGTGTTGATACCAATCCAGCCACCGTTCATGTAAATCATTTCCCAGGTAAACTTTGTTTTTCGTTTTGGATTGTCCACCGGAGTAAGGTAAACAGGCGCTCCCTCTTCGAGGCAGGTTTTCATCGTGCCTGAGTTGGTACAATGTGCCGTTACTACAGTACCGTCGTCCAGTTGCACATCAGCCAGAAAACGTTTGTAACGTTTGATGAGCTTCCCGTGAACAAGCTTTTCCTTGAATTGCATGATCTGTTTTTTAGCAAAGCTATAAAAATCTGAAGATGCTTTTGGGTGAAGTTTTTAAATTACGAGAGAGCAAAGTCCACTATGGCAGCAGCATGAATTTCGGTGGTATCAAAAACCGGGATATTGGTATGCTGCTGTTTGATGAGCATTGGGATTTCGGTACAGCCCAGCACAACACCTTCAACCGCCTGTTCATGGTACATACGGTTCATAATTCTCAGAATTTTTTTGCGGCTTTCGGGATTTAGCACATCATAAGCAAGTTCGTCCATTATTACCCGATTAATAAATTCTTTTTCTTCCTTTTCAGGGATAAGAGCCTCAATGCCAAATTGCTTTAATCCTTCACGATAAAATGGATCGTTCATAGCAAAAGTTGTACCCATGAAGCCAATTTTTTTGAAACCTTTTTTCAAAACGGCCTCAGCCACCGACTCCACCATACCCACAATGGGCAAACCTGCAGCTTTTGAAACCTGATGCCCCACCTTGGACAAAGTGTTTGACCCTATGGCAAAAAAGTCAGCACCCGCCCTTTTCAGTGCCTCAGCTTTTTGAATGAACAAAGTTGTAATCTCAGCCCATTGACCTTGTTGCATCCGTATTAAGATTTCATCAAAATCAACGGAATAAAGGATGACTTCAGCAGTATGATGACCGTCGCAGCGTGCATTTGATATCTGATTAATCATACGATAGTAGTCGATGGTAGATGTCCATGTTACCCCGCCAATAAGTCCGATTTTTTTCATGGTTTATCTTTTTCGTCTGATTATTTTTCCACTTCCGGTACGTAAAAACTTTTTTTCAAAAATGATGGTCCGGGGAATTTCAAATCTGCTTAACTTCTTTTCCAGCAACTTTTTAATCTCATCTTTTTCACCGTCATCGTCCGATTCTACATACAAAGTCAGTTTTTCTCCCAATAGTTCATCATGAGCTGCTCCCACATAAAAAGTTTCTTTAATAAAACCACTCAGCTTCTGTTCAATTTGCTCCGGAAACAGCTTTACGCCACCGCTATTAATAACATTGTCTGTTCTTCCCAAAACCCTGAAACTGCCATCGCCGGAAAATTCAACCACATCATGCGTTTCCAAATCATATATGCCGAGATACGGGGTGGTGATATACAGACAGCCCTCGCTGTTTTGGCTCAGTTCGACACCCGGCAGCGGAGTAAAAAATTCGCTTTTATCCCGGCCGTTTACCCTTCGCAACGCAATATGCGACATCGTTTCCGTCATGCCATAGCTGTGATAAGCCCGGGTTTGCAGGTCTTGCAACTTCTTTTCAAGCATGAGCGAAATAGCTGAGCCACCCAGCAGCAATTTACCAATACGGTTCAAAAAAGAAATACCTTCTTCTGTTTCCAGTAGTTTCTCCACCTGTGCAGGCGTCATGGCAGCAAAATCCAGCGCAGGAGTATAATTGCTGTACGGATAGAGCTTCGGCTCAATGCAGTGCAAATCCAGCTTACCGATAAATGCACGTACCAACATCATTTTGGCGGCAATGTAACGTATGGGCAGACAGAGAAGCGCTTTATCCCCGGCCTTCAGCCCGAAAAAATCCAAAGTCATGCGGGCGCTAACTTCCATGTATTTTTTGGATAACAAAATCTTTTTCGGTGTTCCCGTACTTCCAGATGTTTGTGCAGTAATAGTTTCAGCTTCCGACAGCCAGTCGATGATAAAATACATCAGCTCCTCTTTCCAGGGTGCCGGTGAAAAGTTTTCTTTCAGATGGAGATAAGCGTATTTCAGATGCCATTCCGCATCAAAAGCCTGCATATTGAGGCGCAATATTTTCTTCTCCTTACTCATCAAACAAACTTAAATCCCACCCGTTTTCCTCATTGAAAAACAGCTGCGCCTTGTCAATATACAAAGGCGAAGGAATGTTATTAGTAAAAAGTTGTCCAGTTCCAAGACCCTGTGGCATTGGGTTTTCCAGCAGAAAAGTCCATTGGGCAATAGCGTTCAGGCCGATGTTTCCTTCTAATGCAGAAGTTACCCACCAGCCCGCTCCTGCCTGTTCCGCGGCCTGGATAAGCCAGCGGCTACGACTGAGCCCGCCCAGCAACGATGGCTTGAGGACAAGGTATTGCGGACGAATGACTTCCATCATTTTCTGAATGTCTTCGTTGGTTTTCAAACCAATCAACTCTTCGTCTAGTGCAATGGGGATGGGCGATTTTTCGCATAGTTGTGCCATAACTTCCCATTGCTTTTGCCGGATGGGCTGCTCAATGGAATGAATTCCGAATTCTGACAAACGGTTGAGTTTTTCAAGCGCCTCCTCTGGTGCAAAAGCGCCGTTGGCATCCACACGAAGTTCCAGCTCTTTTTCGTTAAACTCCTGACGAATCATCCGCAGCAGTTCAAGCTCTTTTTCAAAATCGATAGCACCAATTTTCAGCTTAATACAACCAAAACCCGCTTCTGTTTTCTCCCGGATTTGTTTTTTCATAAAATCGA
>CAYYOW010000189.1:0-3199 GCA_964473395.1 uncultured Lentimicrobiaceae bacterium
CACTAACGCCACTGAGCATCGACTCCAACAACCGTATTCCCACCACCGACAACCGACTCATCCGGCGTATGGTGCGCGACAGCCGTTACCGGGGATATTCGGCACTGGAAACATTACAACGCTGGCCCAGTGTACGCCGGGGTGAAGAGAAGCATATCTTCCCTTATCAGGAGGAAGCAGATGTAATGTTTAATACGGCTTTATTGTTTGAACTGGGCGTGTTGAAACGCCTGGCAGAGCCTTTGCTACGCGAGGTTCCTCCCAATACGCCGGAGTATTCCGAAGCAAAACGGCTGCTGAAGTTTCTTTCTTATCTGGTATGTATCAACGAGAAAGAGATTCCTCCCACTTCCATTCTGCGCGAGTTTCTGGATGGTAGTAGTTTCGATTACTCGTAACCAATAGTCTGTATTATGGCGTTCCCATACAAACGCCCAGGCCTCGTGCTTTTTCAACCAGGGGATGGTTTTCGGGCACCAATCGTAGCTTACCGCCAACTTTTTTCAGTGGCAAAGCACTGATTTTTTCTCCCTTTTTCATAACCATATTACCATACTCTTCGCGAGCTATCAGATCAACAGCGTAAGCACCAAAGCTGGAAGCCAAAAGCCTGTCCGTTGGCGTGGGGCTGCCACCGCGCTGGATGTATCCCAAAATAGTTTTTCGCGTTTCAATGCCGACACCTTCTTCAATTTTTTCGGCTATGTAAGTGGCAGCACTCATCCCTTTTGGCTTTTTAATGCCTTCGGCAACTACCACAATAGAGTAAGGCTTTCCCGATTTTACCCTCTCTTTCAGATATCTGTTAATGGTTCGTATGTCGTAGTCAAGTTCGGGAATGAGTATCACATCACCCCCTCCGGCCATTCCTGCATACAGGGCAAGCCAACCGGCATGATGTCCCATCACCTCAATCACCATGATGCGCTTATGGGAGTTGGCAGTGGAATGTAGCCTGTCGATAGATTCTGTGGCGATGTAAAGCGCCGAGTCGAAACCAAAAGTCTGATCAGTACCCCACACGTCATTGTCGATGGTTTTGGGAATACCGATGACGTTAAGTCCTTCGGCAGCCAGCAAAGAGGCTGTACGCATAGTACCGTTGCCGCCAATACAGACGACACAGTCAAAACCTGCTTTTTGATAATTTTCTTTGATGAGCTGCGGTTTTTCGTTAGCAAGATGGTGATTTTTCTTAAACGGTTTTTCACGTGAGGTTCCCAGGATGGTTCCCCCCAGCGTCAGAATTCCGGATAGGGATGCTTCATCCAGTGGCATGTAGTCGTTGAGCAACAGCCCCAGAAAACCGGAAGATATTCCCACGACTTCCATTCCATATTTTAAAATGGCTGTTTTCCCTACACCACGAAGCGCAGCGTTGAGTCCCGGACAGTCACCGCCAGCCGTCAGAAGGCCTATTTTCTTTGGTTTTCCCATACTTATAAAGGTTTAATAATGAATAGTATTACAAATTTATTATTTTTGATGCTTCATCATCAATTGATATCGAATAGTTTTTAACAGATTTTTATGGGACAGAAAAAGAAAAAGCTTGCCTTCCACTGGCAAATCTTGCTGGGAATGGTATTAGGAGTTCTCTTCGGACTGCTGGCGATACACTGGCAGTGGCTCCAGTTTACCGATTTTTATATTAAACCCTGGGGTACCATTTTTATCAACCTCCTGAAACTTATTGCCGTCCCATTAATTATTGTTTCTCTGATTAGCGGGGTAAGTAACCTGACTGATATTTCAAAATTATCACGCATTGGGCTGAAAACCCTTGGCTTTTATATTCTCACCACAGTTATTGCCATAACGGTAGGGTTGATTATCGTAAATATTACCAACCCAGGCAAAGTGTTTCCGGAAGAGAAAGCAGCAGAGTTCAAGCAAAAGTTTTCCGAAAATGTGGCGGCAAAAGAGACACAGGCCGTGGCACTAAAAGACACCTCTCCTTTGCAACCCATTGTGGATATCGTTCCTTCCAACATTTTCAGCTCGCTCACCGACAACACAAAGATGCTTCAGGTAATCTTTTTTTCCATCCTTTTTGGTGTTGCCATGATTTTTATTCCGGAAGAAAAGGCGAAACCAGTTAAAACCCTCATTAACAGCCTCAACGATGTGGTGCTTATGATTATAGACATCATCATGAAAGCAGCACCTTACGGTGTGTTTGCCCTTATTGCCGCACTGATGGTGGATGTGGCGGGTAGTCATCCGAAAGATACTCTCTCTCTTTTTGCTGCATTGGGGCTGTATGCATTTACGGTGATTCTTGGCCTACTGATGCTTATTTTTATTATTTATCCGATATTTTTAAAACTCTTCACCAAAGTAAAATACACCAAATTTATGAAAGCCATTTACCCTGTACAACTTTTGGCTTTTTCAACAAGTTCCAGCGCAGCCACACTGCCTTTTACCATGGAAACGGCTGAGGAGAAACTGGGTATTTCAAACGAAACAGCCAGTTTTGTGCTTCCTTTGGGAGCCACCATAAATATGGATGGCACCAGCTTGTATCAGGCCGTTGCGGCCATTTTTTTGGCGCAGGTTTACGGCATGCATCTCGGCCTGGCACAGCAGCTGACAATTATTGTTACGGCAACACTGGCTTCTATAGGCTCTGCTGCCGTTCCAGGAGCCGGTATTGTTATGCTGGTGATTGTTCTGACGGCTGTGGGCATCCCTACCGAAGGTATTGCCCTGATTTTTGCCGTTGACCGTCCGCTTGATATGTTGCGAACCGCGGTAAATGTTACCGGCGACACCACCATTGCCAGTATTATCGCTTCCGGTGAAAATGAAATTGATTTGGATGTGGCCAATGGGTAACCGTTATTACCGACTATTGCGTGCCAATGGTTAACATTATTTCCCGAAAAGCCATTTTGAAATATTTAAACGGTTTTGCGTGGAAATCTCCCGAAAATTTCCTATCTTAGTCGGGCATATTTGTATTGTTTTAACATACGTACCGATACTTTGTTTTATCTCGAAATACTATAAAAAATGACTGAAATAAAAAGAATATTCGACCTGCTGACATACAGTGAAGAAAATTTCCCCATGGATGTGGCACTGGCCGTAAAACGTCTAGGTAAATGGGAAACATTTAGCACATCCGATTACCGAAAGAATACGGATGCTGTCAGCCTTGGACTACTGGCCATGGGATTTGAAAAAGGCGATA
>CAYYOW010000190.1:0-3199 GCA_964473395.1 uncultured Lentimicrobiaceae bacterium
TCTGCTTATAGGTGATGTCGAAACCGGCGTAAACCCAACTGTTCATCTCTTTCCACAGCTCCCGTACCTCCTCATCACCGGCTTCCCACTTCACGAGCATGGCTTTGGCTTCGAGGATAAGCGGCGCTTTTTGGGCAGCCTCTTTCTCGTCCATACCCTGTTTTAGAAGGCCGGCAATTTGTTCTTTGTATTTCTTATCAAAAAGTACGTAAAAATCGCCCACCAGCTTATCACCTTTTTGTCCTGAGGCTTCCGGTGTCTTCCCTTTGCCCCATTTCTGCCAGGCCAGCATCGATTTGCAGATATGGATTCCTCTGTCATTCACGAGGTTCACTTTCATCACATTTTTTCCGCTGGCTTTCAGGATTTCCGCTACCGACCAGCCCAGCAAGTTGTTGCGAACGTGGCCAAGGTGTAGTGGTTTGTTGGTGTTGGGCGAGGAGTACTCGATGACCACGGGCGGTTCATCCTGCGGTGGTTTAAAGCCGAATTTCTCATTGCCAGATGCCGATTTAAAAAAAGAGAGCCAGTAGGCATCGGCAATTTCCAGGTTTAGGAAGCCTTTGATGACGTTGTATCCGATGATTTCTTCCAACTGTTCCGTCAGCCATTGACCCAGCTCGTTGGCAGTGGCTTCGGGGGCTTTGCGCGACATGCGTAGTAGCGGAAAGACCACGACAGTGAGGTCGCCTTCAAATTCGGGGCGGGTTTTTTGTATCTGAAAAATACCCGGTTTCACCTCTTGTTGATACAGACCTTTTACCGCTTTTGTCAGGGCTTCGGCCAGTTTGGATTCAATCATGTTACGTAGCTTTTTTTGAAGGAGCAAAATTAGGAAAAAATTACCTTATTTTTGTCAGACAAACAAAAGTATGATATGGCCATTCCGTTAGCAGAGCAATTGCGTCCCCGTACGCTGGATGAGTTTATCGGACAGGAAGAGTTGGTAGGCGAAGGGGGCATTTTGCGCAAGGTGATTATATCTGGAAACATCCCCTCGATGATTCTCTGGGGACCGCCGGGGGTGGGAAAAACCACGTTGGCACATATCATTGCCGAGCAGCATAGCCTGACGTTTTACACGCTGAACGCGGTAAGTGCCGGGGTAAAAGATGTGCGCAAAATCATAGAGTCGGCTTCGCAGTATGCCGGCAATGCTATTCTGTTTATCGATGAGATTCATCGTTTTAGTAAATCGCAACAGGATTCGTTGCTGAGCGCTGTAGAAAAAGGTATTGTCCGGCTCATTGGCGCCACCACCGAAAATCCATCGTTTGAGGTGATTTCGCCGCTTTTGTCGCGATGCCAGGTGTACGTCCTGAAACCGCTGGAAAAAAAGCATTTGGAAATACTGACAGAAAAAGCGGTGAAACTGCTGTCAGAACAACACGGGATATCTGTTGAAGTTGAGGAGACGGAGGCCTTGTTGCATATCTCGGGCGGTGATGCCCGGAAGCTTTACAACGCACTGGAACTTTTTGTGGAACAGGAGAAAAGAGGTACTCAGAAGCTGATTCTCAACAACGAAAATCTGAGTCGTACCATTCAGGAGAACCTTGTGATGTACGACAAAAAGGGTGAGATGCACTACGATATTATTTCGGCTTTTATCAAATCGTTGCGGGGCAGCGATCCCAACGCCGCCGTCTATTGGCTGGCACGCATGGTGGAAGCAGGGGAAGACCCGAAATTCATCGCCCGCCGTATGCTGGTTCTTGCCTCGGAGGACATCGGCAATGCCAATCCCAACGCGCTTTTACTGGCCAACACCTGTTTTGACGCCGTGAGTAAAATCGGTTGGCCTGAAAGCAGGATAATCCTTTCGCAAACAGCTATTTATCTGGCCACTTCGCCCAAAAGCAACGCAGCTTATGCCGCTATAAAAAAAGCGCAATCGCTGGTAAAGAAAACCGGAAACCTACCGGTACCGTTGCACTTACGTAACGCACCCACCGGTCTTATGAAGGATATGGGCTATGGAAAAGATTACCGCTATGCCCACGAATATGAAGGCAATTTTGTGGATTTGGAGTTCCTTCCGGATGAAATCAGTGGAAACACTCTTTTTGAACCGGGCAACAACCCGCGGGAAAAGGAGATGCGGAAATCACTGAAAAATAAGTGGAAAAACAGATACCGCTACTAATCCTTAAATCCGCAGCTTCTTGTCTGCTAACCTGAGTTCGACATAAGCTTTACTCACAGTTTCCTATGCTCATGCATTGCGCTCCACAACACTGACGCACATTTCGGCACTTCATTACGAAAAAGGCCTGCGGAATTAAGGCTAATCTTTGGCGGGTACTATTTTGTATCTTTTTAAAACAGGCACTACCTTGCTGGAATTCAGCGTGAACGTATATTTCAGAAGCCTGTCTGAGATCAGATTACGCAGACGGTTACGGTGAGCGGATTTGTCAATGTATCCCAAAAGATCATCTTTAGCCATATCCCACTGATCCAGCGCCATCTTCGCGGAATCGCAATCGGTGACAAAACCGTATTGATTCATAAGAATTTCTGATAAAGCGCCGGCAAAAAGGCTGTCTTCCATGTTAATTCTGTTTTTCCATCCGGCACACAGGATAATCACGTTTTTGCCCTGCCGGTTTAGCCATTCGGCCAATGCATTAAGATTCACAAAACTACCAATAGCAATTTCGGAAGCCGAAGAGGCCATTTTGATAGCTTTTGTGCCGTTGGTGGTAGAATAAACAATCTCCTTACCTTTAAATATAGAATGGAAAAATGAAGTAGCCGAATTGTCGAGATGAGCAAATTTCACTTTGCTACCACCACGCTCAGCCGCCACAATATATCCCAGCCTTCCGAGAAAACGGGCATGGCGGATACGTTTCACGGGGATAATGGCTTTTACGCCGTAATCCAGTGCGGCACAAATGGAAGTAGTGGCACGAAAAACATCCGTTACCACAACAACATAAGGTTTCCGGGTTGAAATATTAGAAAACAACCGAGGGGCAAGAATAACTTCTATCGTTTTTTTCGACGACATAAAAACAGCAGCCTATGCCTTATAAAAAGGCGGCCGGGTTACCACGGCTTTTAATTGTTTGTTGCGCACTTTGATATAAATTTCGGAACCATCTTTCCAGTAAGGTTTGTCGATGTAAGCCATGCCAATGCCTTTGTGTAACATGATCGACATGGTTCCTGAGGTAATCTGTCCGATGACATT
>CAYYOW010000191.1:0-3190 GCA_964473395.1 uncultured Lentimicrobiaceae bacterium
TGGCGCCGAAAAGTACGGCATCCGAATTCTTACACAACTCAAAAGTCTCATCAGGGAAAGGATTTCCGGTAGCATCAATGGCACAGGCGCCTACCAGTGCCTCCTCAAAATTCATCTCGTGGTGAAACTTTTTGCCCATGGCACGGCAGACTTTCAATCCTTGTTCAATTATTTCCGGGCCTATACCATCGCCCGATAAAACGGCTATTTTCATTTTCATATTTAGATTCTTTATTTTTTTAAGATTTACCGACAAGTATTAGACCTGCTTACCATTTTCATTTTTTTGGTCAATAATGTTCAATATTTTTTCTGTTGCCTTGATCGCCGCCACTGTTTGGTCACCATCCAGCCCTTTTGTGGTGATGGTACGGCCACTCATCTCCCATTTTATAATGGTTTCGACCAACGCATCGGTTTTCCCACCAGGAGGGATGGTCACGCGGTAATCTTTCAGCACAGGTTTCTCTTTTCCAATGTCATCATAGATTTTCCACAGGGCTTTCATAAACGCATCATACTGACCATCACCGATGGAGCTTCTTTCATACAAGTTATCGTTGATTTGTACACGAATATGCGCCATGGGACGCATCCCCCCCGAAAGAGTCAGTGTATAGCTTTTTATAAGAATATGCTTGTTCAGCATTCCGTTGTCCAATACATCAGCAATGATGTAGGGCAAATCGTCTGCAGTAACGCTCTCTTTCTTGTCGCCCAGCGCAATAATCCTTTGGGTAACCTGTTTCAGTGCATCATCGTCAAGATGGTAACCCAGCGTCTCCATGTTTTTTTTGATGCTGGCTTTGCCGGATAGTTTTCCAAGGGCATACTTTCTGATACGCCCAAACCGCTCAGGTAGTAAGTTATTGTAATACAAGTTATCTTTACTGTCGCCGTCGGCATGGATACCGGACGTCTGGGTAAAAACATTCTCACCCACAATGGGTTTGTTTACCGGAACACGGATACCGGAAAAGCGTTCTACCAGAATACTCGCCTTGTTTATGTTCTTTTCGCGGATATCAGTTTTTATTTTCAGATGGTCATGCAGAATACCGACAACACTGGACAAGGGGGCATTTCCAGCTCTTTCACCCAGCCCGTTCACGGTAGTATGAATACCATTGATACCGGCTTTTACAGCTGCAAGTACGTTTGCAACCGAAAGGTCATAGTCGTTGTGGGCATGAAAATCAAAATGCAACTTTGGATAAGTGTCGCGCATCTTTTTGCAAAGGTCATACGTTTGATCCGGGTTTAAAATTCCCAGTGTATCGGGAAGCATAAATCGCCGGATATTTTCATTCTTTAACATATCTGTCAGAAAAAAGACATAATCGGGAGAAAGCAACATACCGTTTGACCAATCTTCAAGATACAGATTGGCCGCAATACCGGCGTTTTCAGCCAATGCCACTTCCCTTTTGATCTCTTTTACATGTTCTTCGGGACTCTTTCGCAGTTGTTTTTCCAAATGACGTAATGAGCCCTTGCTCAATATGTTAACTACTCTCAGCCCTGCTTTCTCTATCCATCGTACCGATTGGCCGTTATCAATAAATCCCAGCACTTCAATCGCATCGAGCTTTCCGGACTTACTAGCCCATTGGGCAATTTTTTCAGCCGCTTTAAATTCGCCATCCGAAACGCGTGCCGAAGCAATCTCCACTCTGTTCACACCAAGTTGTGTAAGCAGAAACTTTGTTAGTTGGAGCTTTTCGCCGGGAGAAAAAGAGATGCCCTGTGTTTGTTCCCCATCACGCAGGGTGGTGTCCATGATTTCCAAATGCATAATCAGCCTTTCCTGCTTTGTTCAAATGCAATTATTTTATCTTTTTTACTTAAAAGAAAATCGATATCGTCATAGCCATTGAGCAGGCATGACTTTTTATATATGTTGATATCAAAAGTCTCGGTTTCGCCGGTAGTTAATAATTTTATTTCCTGCTTTTCGAGGTTTACACGTAGTTGTGTGGTGGCATCTTTCTCTATTTCATTAAAAATAGTTTTTAAAAACGCTTCTGATATCTGCACAGGCAGCAGGCCGTTGTTCATGGCATTATTTTTAAAGATATCGGCGAAAAAGCTGGAGACGACCACCCGGAAGCCATAATCGAAAATGGCCCAGGCTGCATGTTCGCGGCTGGAACCGCTACCGAAATTTTTACCGGCTACAAGGATTTTTCCGGAATATTCCGGATTGTTTAACACAAAATCTTTCGTCTGGTTACCTTGTTTGTCAAAACGCCAGTCTCTGAAAAGATTTTCACCAAAACCCTCACGGGAGGTGGCTTTTAAAAAGCGTGCCGGAATTATCTGATCGGTATCCACATTCTCCGCCGGAAGCGGAACGCAGGTGGAGGTCAGTATGTCAAATTTATCAATAGCCATAGTCTTAATTTTCAAAGTGAAACATGTTACATCAAATCAGCCGGATTGGTAATTTTTCCGGTAACGGCTGCTGCTGCCGCGGCAAGCGGGCCGGCCAGCAAAGTACGTGCTCCCGGGCCCTGCCGTCCCTCAAAATTACGGTTGGAAGTGGAAACAGAGTATTTGCCCGCCGGAATTTTATCTTCATTCATAGCGAGACAGGCCGAACACCCGGGCTGACGGAATTCAAAACCGGCCTCTTCAAGAATTTTCACCAACCCTTCATCGGCTGCCTGTTTTTCCACTTGTTTGGATCCAGGAACAATCCATGCGGTAACCTTTTCGGATTTTTTCTTTCCTTTAATCAACGAAGCAAAAGCACGAATATCTTCAATACGGCCATTGGTACAACTTCCGAGAAAGACATAATCAATGGGATGGCCTTCCAGTTTCATACCGGGCTCAAAGCCCATATATTGTAATGCTTTTGTGAAAGAGGGCTGTTGTCCGGCATGAATTTCGTCCAGTTTAGGAACATATCCATCAATGGTAGTACCCATGCCCGGGTTAGTTCCGTACGTAATCATGGGGCGAATATCCTCAGCATGGAAATACAGTTCCTTATCAAAAATCGCTTCAGGGTCAGTTTTCAGTGTTTTCCATTTTTCAACAGCACGATCCCAGCCAGCATCTTTGGGTGCAAATTCACGCCCTTTTACATACTCAAAAGTAATGTTATCAGGAGCAATAAGGCCACCACGGGCGCCCATTTCGATGGTCATGTTGCAAATGGTCATACGGGCTTCCATGCTGAGAT
>CAYYOW010000192.1:0-3187 GCA_964473395.1 uncultured Lentimicrobiaceae bacterium
ATGTCGAAAAATTCTGACTGGTTTAAAGGTTTTCTGGCAGGAGAACCTGATTTTGTAGATTTTTTTATCAAAGTTGACGAGAAAGATAAGCTCATAAAGCAGGTCTTTCGCCCGAGAGCTTTGCCTTTGGTTCATAAATATCCTGCAAAATCAGGTGAGACAAAGAGCGTTTGGACCACTTTCAGCGAAGATCAGGTAGATCTAAATTATGCAAATGGAAAAGTATTTACTGCAATGCTGGACCTGTTACTTTTTTACATTTCAAAAGGGGCTCGCTTAATCCGGCTCGATGCCGTTGGGTTTCTATGGAAACGTCTTGGTACAACTTGCCTACACCTGCCTGAAACACATTTGGTTATTCAGCTTTACCGTAAAATTATTGAAAGCCTGGCTCCGGGTATTTTGTTTATTACCGAAACTAATGTCCCTCACAAAGACAACGTATCATATTTTGGTAATGGGAACAACGAAGCTCATATGGTTTATAATTTTACTTTGCCGCCATTATTGGCATTCAGTTTGATAACTTCTAACGTGCAAAAGCTTGGTAAGTGGCTTTCCGAATTGGATTTTCCTGTCGGAGAAGCCTGCTATTTTAATTTTACAGCCAGTCATGATGGCATTGGCTTACAGCCGGTGAAAGATATATTAACAAAGCAGGAGATAAGCCACCTCGAGTACCAGACCAAGGTAAATAATGGATTCGTTTCTTATAAAGACAACTCCGATGGAACACGGTCTCCCTACGAGCTCAACTGTTCTTACCTGAACATTGTTTCCAATCCGGAAGATTCATGGCAGTTAAAATCACAAAAGTTCATGCTGACGCAGGCATTTATGCTAACATTACCAGGAATCCCCGGTATATATATTCATTCTCTTTTGGGAACGCAGAATGATCTGGCAGCCGTTGAAAGAAGTAATATAAAGCGAAGAATAAATCGTTCTAAGCTAAATTATGATAAGCTCCTTGGGTCATTGTCTGAAGAAGGTTCCTTGCAGAATCTTGTCTTCACGAAGTATAAAAAGCTATTACAAGCCAGGCGTACTTTTAAGTGGTTTGCCCCATCTTTAATATTTGAGATAAAAACAGAGGAGAACCAGGTTATTATAATTCAAAAAAAGCAAGGAGAGAAATGCTTTTGGGCACTTTTTAACTTCTCGGACAAGATGCGTAATCTTAATCTTCATCAAAACATAAAGGTTAAGGATCTTTTGACCGGAAATATTGAGCCTTCTGATGAAATCTTACTAAAACCTTATGCCTATCGTTGGTACGAGTCTGTTTAGCAGGTAGTATAAGGCTTTTATTGCCGGACACGTAGCCCCGTACTGTTGCAGATAACGTAGTACCGTATCGCCCGGGTTTGATTTTGCTGATTTTGAACTGGCTCGCATGGAAGATCTGATTTCCCTATTTCCTCAGCATCGAAAGGTGATTACAAAATTGACCATTAGTTAAGATCAAAATCAGGAGTTTACAAAAAAAGAAAAACATCGCTTGGAGCAGTTGCGAAGAGAGGAAGGAGTATGAAACGTACAATATCCAGAGAATATTATACGAAGCTTCTAAAAGAAAAATATTTTGTTTTTCAGGCAGATTTTCTGATAGGTACACAAGGAACTTCGTTTGTACTATCTACTTCTCCAAGATTATGGCATGGTTTTGGTAAGTTTTTAACTAAAAAGATAGGCCATGAAAAAATTCATTTATTTCCTCGGACTACTGTTTGTTATGACACTTGCGCTTCCAACCACAGGAATGGCACAGCAAAAACAGTTGACAAAAAAAGAACAGCGTAAACTTGAAAAACAAAAGAAAAAAGAAGAACGGCAAAAGAAAAGCGTGGCTTCACGAAAGTTTTATGCTAATTTAATCAAAAACAAACGGTGGGTTTTTCAGGCTACCCGGCTCTTTGGTCCCTCCGGAGTTTATTATTCCGTTACTCCCGACTTAAATTTTGTTGCAGTACAGGATAACAAAATTATTCTGCAATTTGCCTTCCAGGGAGTTATAGGCTGGAACGGTGTTGGTGGTGTAACGGCCGAAGGTTTTTTGACAGATTTTAAATTTTATCCTGGCAAAGATAACAAACGGGCTATGACCATCTCAGCACACATTCAACCCAAATATGGTGGCGGAAGTCCCTATTTCACTATGGACATCAGCAACGATGGCTCTGCCGACATAACGATTACATTAGAAAATGGTGGGACACTACGGATGGGTGGTCAAATTTATTCTCCTGCCCAGTCAAGTGTTTACAAAGGGCAGACATTTCCATAAAAGCTTTCATTTTCCAAATAGGTATAACACCAATTATCAGTCGAAGTGCCCTTTGGTATAACTTTCAAAGTTCAAAGCAGATTGCTGCCTAGTCTTCATTGTCTATTACAAACACATAGAACTCACGCGGTCCGTGTGCACCCATAACCAGTGTTTTCTCAATATCGGCAGTACGGCTGGGGCCGGTTATTACTGTCATTTGTGAAGGGAGTTTTTCACGATAGCGTTTTCTCATTCCTATCAGCGCTTCCTGTAACTCTGCCACTACCTGCGAAGTGTAAGCAACAACGATATGTGATTCCGGAAAGACAAACATCCGCCGACCGGAATCAAGGCCGGAAGAAACCAAAACACTCCCAAAACGAGCTATCAGATATTCGCAACGGGTGATGCCGGCGGTCATGTTGTTAAATGCTGCAGGATTGTTCTGTATCGGAATTTCCAACGACTTTAACAACATCTCCAGCTTTTGATCCACCACAAAATAATCCGGCCACTCTTTTTGTTTGAGTAAAGCTTGCAGACTTTCGCCGAGTGCTTTTTCATTTTCACAATAGACAAACGTTCCACCCATATCCATAAGCTTGCGGGCAAAGGCTATTTCTATATCTTCTTCCGTTTGTACAAAAACAGAAGAGTTAAAGTCAACATTTTTAAATGGATTCTCCTTTTTACTAATGAGGGCATCCCGCACCCGTTTCAGAATTTTCTCTTTGGTGGTCGTTTCGTCCATGGCTTATGCTTTTTCTTCAGTTTCGGCAGCCTCTGGTTTATTGGACGTAGCTGGTTTCTTTTCCCCCTTTTTGGAGGCAACTTTATTAACAGCTGTTGACTTCACTTCCAATTTTTTCTCTTTTTTTGGAATCGGAAGTTGTTTTTTGCGGCTCCTTCCGGAGGTAA
>CAYYOW010000193.1:0-3143 GCA_964473395.1 uncultured Lentimicrobiaceae bacterium
TTGTTTGTCATTTTATTCGTCATCCTTGCTTTGTTGACAAAATTCGTCATGCAGCATTATGGTGATAGGGGGCCGGACGTGCTCTCGCTTGTGTGGGAGCTACCGATGTTGATCCTTTTCTGCTGAGCTTGTTTACCGGGAAATACGGGTTGGATCTGACGGTTTTGAGTCAGGCCACGCTGATTGCCGTTACCAGCAACAACCTCATAAAACTCATTTATGTCTTGACGCCGGGAAGCTGCAAACTGAGAAAGCCACTCATCATCAGTTTTTCGGCCATTATTGCGGCCTGTGTTGTTTTTATTTTGGTGTAGCTTAATAGAAGGTTGCCCCTTGCCGTTAACAATAGAATTTTTATTTAACATTCAAAATTCAAATCCTGTTGATTTATGAACCAATGTTCGTAATTTTTATATTAAATTTGTAGCAAATTCTGATCAATGCTTTGGTTTAAGAAAAAGCGGGAAAGAGAAGCCTGGCTGCTTGCTTCGATACTGCTCAATTTAATTTTTTCAGCGGCTAAGCTCACGTGGGGATTCTGGGTCGGTTCCACTGTTATAACGGCAGATGGTATTCACAGTATTTCTGATGTCATTGGCGCTTTTCTGCTATTTCTGGCCTTGCGTTTTGCAGGTCATAAGTCATGGCGCTTTCCTTTCGGGATGAATAAGTTGGAAGATATGGCTGCAACGCTGGGTGGGTTTGCTATTTTGCTTGCCGGGTATGGAATAATCAGGACAGTTTTTTTCAGCCAGGGTATAAAAACCCCCGAAAATATTTGGGGAACACTTGTTTTTATGCTGGTATTGGTGTTGTTGGAATTTGTATTTTATTTTTTCGAACGAAAAGCCGGCAACCGACTTAAGTCTCCGGGTGTCAGAGCCGATGCCCTAAACTGGCTGGGCGATATAGGTGCCAGTGGCGTGGTTATTGCCGGGATTGTAGGCTGGCATTTTTCAATCCCTTATGCTCAGGAAGTAGCGGTAGTGATTATTGTCTTGATGATTTTTTACGGCGCTTATGAAATCCTGCGCGACGCTTTCTTGTCTCTGATGGATGCTTCTGTGGATACCCCGACACTGAAAAAAGCAAAGGAAGTGATTGACAACTTTCCGGATGTGGGAAAAACCGAACGGCTTTTTATCCGCCGTTCAGGAAGTATGCTTTTTGCCGATATTGTGTTACAGGTGAAAGAAAAGAATGTTGACAGCGCCCATTTACTGATAGATAAAATTGAGCGGGAGCTGCACCGGCAAATCCCAAACCTTGCCATCACTACCATCCACTACGAACCGGAAAAAAAGAGCTTTAAAAAGATCGCCCTGCTACTCGATGCATCCAAAGCAAACATTGCCAATACATTTGGGAAAGCATCATGGATTGAACTGAGAGAAATGAATACTCATGGTGATCTTCTGAACAGTAAACTTGTAAGAAATCCTGTGTCACCCGAACAGCATGGGAAAGCCATCAAACTGGCTGCCTGGCTTATAAAACAACAGGTAGATCAGATTGTTTTTGACCCGATAGCCCTTGAAGCAGATCTTCAAACGTTGTTTTCGGCACTCGGTATCCAAATTGTCGTTAAAATGTAATGCGTCTTCGTAGAATATGAATTTAATTATGCCGGATAATAGATTTCTAATTTATATTTGGCATCTAATTGATACGCAGTAAGTTAATAAATACTTAGTCTATTATTATTGCTGTCTTTAGAGCCGGAATTTTCAACTATTTATATTTAGACTGCTTATAAATTCATAAGAGGGCAGAAGAACTCCCGGAAATAAATATATATTTGACTTTCTGTTATTTCTTAACAAAGGTATTGTTCGTTGGAAAAAGGCTTTCTATATATTAAGACAAAACTGCCTCCGTTTTTTGCTTTTACGAAAAATGAGACTCTTCACATCCTCACAGGAAAGCCTGCTTTTCATCACTATCGTTTTTCCCGCCAATATCCCCTCTCATTCCCCTCATTGCATTTACAATTTTCACCTATAATTATCTCATTGTTTAATTTAAATTATAAATGCTATGGTAAACAAGATTACAAGTCTGGCGGAGTACTTTCAAAAGTACAAAGAGAGCGTTGCTGACCCGGAAGAATTCTGGGCGGGTATTGCCGAAGCCCATTTCTGGCACAAAAAATGGGATCAGGTTGTTGATTGGAAATTCGATGGCCCTACTGCTCCTGATGTTAAATGGTTTGTTAATGGGAAGCTAAACATTACGGAGAATATTTTTGAGCGTAACATGTTGTTACGCAAAGATCAGGTTGCTCTCATCTGGGAACCTAATGACCCTAACGAGAAGGAGATTCGATTCACATACGGAGAGCTTTTCGATAAGGTAAAAGAATTTGCCAACGCATTGCTTAAACTTGGAGTTCGTAAAGGCGACCGGGTGGCGCTTTACCTCCCCATGGTGCCTGAGTTAGCCATTGCCATGATGGCCTGTGCACGAATAGGTGCTATCCACTCTATTATTTTTGCCGGTTTTTCGGCAAATGCTTTGGCTGATAGGATAATTGATGCCTCTGCAAAAATTGTCATCACCTCCGATGGTGGTTTCCGTGGTACCAAGACCATTCCTTTAAAAGCCATTACAGATGAGGCTCTTGAAAGATGCCCGAGTATAGAGCATGCCATTGTTTTGAAACGGACAGGCGAAGATATAAATATGGTCGAAGGCCGTGACATCTGGTGGCGCGATGCCATCGATGGGGTAGGCACGGATAACAAAGCTGAAATAATGGATGCTGAAGATATACTATTCATCCTTTATACATCCGGCTCAACGGGTAAACCGAAAGGCGTGGTACATACTACCGCCGGTTATATGGTCTATGCGGAATATACCTTTAAAAATGTCTTTCAATATGATGAAGGCGATGTATATTGGTGCACCGCTGATATCGGTTGGGTAACCGGTCACTCTTACATCGTTTACGGGCCGCTACTGGCAGGTGCTACCTCTGTAATGTTTGAAGGAATACCCACTTTTCCCGATGCAGGACGTTTTTGGGATGTTGTGGACAAATACAAAGTAAACCAGATTTATACGGCGCCTACCGCTATTCGTGCTCTGATTGCCCAGGGAGATGAATGGGTAACCAAACACGATTTAAGCTCATTGAAAGT
>CAYYOW010000194.1:0-3106 GCA_964473395.1 uncultured Lentimicrobiaceae bacterium
TGCTCAAATGGATAAGCATATCCCGGCCATTGGTACGACATAAATTCGATGCTTTTGCGTGCATCGTAAGCTACCCGCTGGAAAGTACGGGATGAGTCCGGATATATTGCATCTACGCGGACACGGCGGCCGGTAGCCGAATCAACCAAAACTGATGAAGCATCCCAGTTGTACCGCAACGTAGCAGCAAAGGAGAAATCCGTCACATATTTAGCCGTAAAATGCCAGGTAGTGGCGTCTTTGTTTTTCAGTACTTTGCGCTTATTCCAGTCTTCCTGACTAATAACAGCAATAATTTTATCCGATTTTTGCACCTTTTCATAACGTTTCAGAACCGGTTTGGCATACACTTCACTGGCATTATCCAAACGACCTGTCGCCCAGACGGCATACCCGGCAGGAGTGGTGATATGCACATCATAGTTGTTGAAATCGTTGTAAAATTCGGTGATACCGTTAAATTCGGTCTTATCCCACCCATTGATGTCATCATAAACACTGATTTGCGGATACCAATAAGCAATAAAGAAACGGCCTTTTCCATAGTTGCCCATACGGTTCCGGGTTGTCTGGGGAATATGAAATTTCCATCCGGCAGTCAGGATAAGCGAATCTCCCGGAACCAGTGCGTGGGGTATCCGGATATAACGGTTTGTGCCTAAAAAATAGCCATACTGCTTTGCCGGCATTTTAACCGGTTCACCGTTCACTTTTACGTAGTTTATTTGCACACCATTGGTAAGATCCGCAGCGCCAATATTCCAGGCACGTGCAGCACCTTTTTTATAGAAATCCTGATAAAGCCTGATAACCAGCATTTTTAATGTGTCAGGACTATTATTTATATAGGTAACTTTCTCGGTTCCATTCAGACTACTTTCCTTCGTGAGCAATTCTGCATTAATTTGATAATGTGCATGGTTTTCCCAATAGTTTGGACCTGGAACGCCATCTTTCGACCGGGTTCCGGCTACATAAGCTTTCTGAACCTCAAGGGGAATGAGCTGGTTGGATTGTGCCATCAATGTAGAAAATTGAAAAAGTCCTATGAAAAGAGCTGTCAACAAAATAGAAATTTTATTCATTTGATTTTGAAATTTTAGTTTGTCGGGTAAAATTATAAAATTTAATGGTATATAAGTGTTCCGAAATATCTGGTAAGTTGGTTCACATCTTAATTCTAATATTTGTCTGCTTTTTGGCAGAAAAACAGAAATAACAATTTACAAAAAATCAAATGAATAACAAATTCGAAGAAACCAATATTCAAACAGAAACCCAATTGTTTGATATTTTGATATTGATGATTAGAATTTGTTTGGGTTTTGTGGTTTTGAATTTGTCTTTTTCGGTTTACCCGGGTTAGGTATTTTGCATCCTCAAAAATTACTCACCCGGGCAGATATCCTTGTTTGTAAAATAGGCCAGTTTCTCCAGCTTACTGATCATATCATAATGTTCCACATAGATCTCTTTGGGCACTTTTAGATGGGAAGAAGTAAAATTCAGAATCCCTTTTACACCGGATTCGACAATAGTTTTTGAAATGTCGGTGACAAATGAGTTAGGCATTGCCAGCACACACAACTCGATGTTTTCCTGGCGCATAATCTCTTTCATGCGGGAAATATTGTAGCATTTTACATCAGGAAACTGCATGCCCGGCTCCTTCCCTATCCTGAAGGTAGCAGCCACTTGCAGCTTCGTACCCTGATGATTAAAATAATCGGCTACTGCCCTGCCGAGGTCGCCTACACCCACAAAAGCTACTTTCTGCACATGCACGCAGTCGATGGCCTTACCGATACTTTCGATGAGTTTCGAAATTTCATATCCTTTGTGAATATCGCCGGAAAAGCCAATCAGCATCAGGTCGCGCCGCACGTGCGCCGGATTAATCTTCAACAAGTGCGCCAGCTGATGAGAATGAATATGTGTATGATTTTCCACTTTCAAATCATGAAGCGTACGGCGGTAGTTACTCAGCCGCTCAACAGTGCTGGCAGGCAAATTATTTATCATCGGAGTATGTATTCGTTTTTCGGTTTAACATAGGGATGAAATTTATAAACAACCCCCACATTAAGTTTGAGGATTCTATCCCATTTTAAATCGACATTCGGACTGGAAACAATTGGCGTTATACCAAAATTAAATCCGGGCTTGAAGGTTATAGCCATTTTATCGGAAACCTGATAAACCAGCCCGAAAGCAAAATGGAAACCAAAATCCGTGGCATTAAAAAAATCTTTGGCCGAGCTGTCATAATTCGTCATGTGATAACCAGCCGTAAGTGTCGTGTCAGCATAGTGCGGTAAGTCTGTAGAGTCAACATAAATGCCCTGATATCCTTTTTTATGAGATTTCAGAGCAATGGAAAAATAAATTCCACCCTCTACAAGAAGACGAAACTTATTTCCCGAACTTAAATAGGTGAAGTTCAGAGGAAAAGTAAGATAATTGATTATGTAGGTCATGTCGTAAGCATAATAACTGTTGTGGCCGACATAGCCTGTGTCCGAAAACATCAGAAATGGAGTTCTGGCAGAGGTCTCAAATCCCCGCGGATCATAGTAAGCACCGAGGCTTAGATTTAAAGAACCGGAAATATCATACTGAACGAAAACACCCGCATCGACGGAAGTTCTTCCACGAGGATTCATCAACCCTCCATTGCGTGTGCTATTAAGTTGCGGTCCCACCTCCAGGCCGAAACTCAACCTGTTTTTAAAAGTGCTTTGCGCCAACAGAGGTCCAACAGCCAACGAAAACAACAAAATACAGAGCAAGAATTTTTTCATGTAAAACAACTTTATCCGGACAAAATATAATAAAACAGGTCTGAAGCCAGTTGGCAGATGCAGACAGAGTATTCACTTAACTGAACAAAAATAGCATTTATCCCGAATGTATGAAGCTCCCAAATAGATAATTTTTGAAGAAAAAGAAATTTGGAGTCACAAATTGCATTCAACCAATATTTTTCGTATATTGCACCTTAAAATTAACCTAATAAACTCAAACACATGGAAAAATACATCTCATTATCTTTAAAGTGTCCTTTTTGCGGTAAGTCGCTCATGGACCATGAGGAGCTTCTTCATGG
>CAYYOW010000195.1:0-3099 GCA_964473395.1 uncultured Lentimicrobiaceae bacterium
AACATCGCTACCGTTCAAACTTCGCAGGGAGTGGCCGACAAGCTCTATTTTCTTCCCATCACTCCCTGGTTTGTGGAGCGTATTATTGAAAAGGAAAAGCCGCAGGGGATTTTGCTGGCTTTTGGCGGACAAACGGCTTTAAACTGCGGCGTTGAACTGTATGAATCAGGTGTACTGAAGAAACATGGCATACAGGTTCTCGGGACACCGGTGGAATCCATCATTAAGACCGAAGACCGCGAAGCATTTGCCACGATGATGCACACGGCAGGCATAAAAACGCCCCAATCGGTTGCTGTTACCAGCGTTAGCGAAGCCCTTCGTGCAGCACGAAAAATCGGATTTCCGCTTATCGTTCGGGCGGCTTTTACCCTTGGCGGACAAGGCAGTGGCTTTTGTTCCAACGAAGAAGAGTTGAAATCACTGGCGGGAAAAGCTTTTTCCTACTCCGGACAGATTTTGGTGGAAGAGTCTTTGAAAGGATGGAAAGAGGTGGAGTACGAAGTGGTGCGCGATGGTTACGACAACTGCATTACTGTCTGTAACATGGAAAACTTCGACCCTCTTGGTATTCATACCGGCGAAAGTATTGTGGTGGCGCCCTCACAAACGCTTACCAACCGCGAGTATCACATCCTTCGTAAATTGTCCATGAAAATTGCCCGCATCGTTGGTATCGTGGGCGAGTGCAATGTGCAATATGCATTAGATCCTAATTCGGAAGATTACCGTGTAATTGAAGTAAACGCCAGGCTGTCGCGTTCCAGCGCACTGGCATCCAAAGCCACCGGTTATCCGCTGGCTTTTGTAGCGGCCAAGCTGGGACTGGGTTACGGACTACACGAACTGAAAAACAGTGTTACCAAAACCACACCGGCCTTTTTTGAACCGGCGCTTGATTACCTTGTAGTGAAAATTCCCCGCTGGGATTTGAATAAGTTTCTCGGCGTTTCGCACGAAATCGGCTCCAGTATGAAAAGTGTGGGTGAAGTTATGGCCATTGGGAGGAGCTTTGAAGAAGCTTTTCAGAAAGGGTTGAGAATGATTGGTATGGGCATGCACGGCTTTGCTGCTAACAAAGCGCTGAAAACGGAATTCCTTGAGGAATCCTTGCAAAAGCCCACCGATATGCGTGTTTTTTTCCTTGCCGAAGCCTTCAACAAAGGATGGCCTGTCGAAAAAGTTCACCAGCTGACCCAAATCGACCGGTGGTTTTTGGAAAAACTGAAAAATATCCATGACCTGGAACAGGAGCTACTGGAAATAAACAAGCTGGATGAAATTCCTGATGAATTGCTGCTCGAAGCCAAACAGACCGGGTTTTCGGATTTTCAGATTGCCCGGCTGCTTTACGACAAAAAGCATATCGGACAAACCGACAAGGAAATTCTTGAAATACGCCGTTACCGGCAATTACGCGGTATTCTTCCATCGGTAAAACAAATTGATACGCTGGCTGCAGAATATCCGTCACAGACCAATTATCTTTATCTTACTTATCACGGCAGCGAAAATGATGTAGATTACGAAAACGATGGGAAGTCGGTGATAGTTTTGGGATCGGGCGCTTACCGGATAGGCAGCAGTGTTGAGTTTGACTGGTCGGCGGTGAATGCTCTTGATACAATTCGCCGGAAAGGCTATCGTTCGATTATGATTAATTATAATCCCGAAACGGTAAGTACAGATTACGACCGTTGTGACCGTCTGTATCTCGAAGAACTTACCCTGGAGCGGGTACTCGATATCGCGGAGCTGGAACAGCCTCACGGTGTGATTGTCTCCACCGGCGGACAAATTCCCAACAACCTAGCCATGCGGCTTTACAGACAGAAAATTCCCATTTTGGGAACTTCACCGGAATATATCGACCAGGCCGAAAACAGGTACAAGTTTTCGGGGATGCTGGATAAAATCGATGTGGACCAGCCCGAATGGCGGGAGCTTACCAGCCTGGAAACTATTTATGAGTTTACCGAACAAGTGGGGTTCCCGGTACTGATACGTCCTTCGTATGTGCTTTCGGGTGCAGCCATGAATGTGGTTTCCAACAAAAAGGAGCTGGAGCATTTTCTTCAGCTTGCCACGGAAGTTTCCAAACAATATCCGGTGGTCGTCTCTAAATTTATCACTGGAGCCAAAGAGCTGGAGATGGATGCCGTGGCCGACCACGGGAAAATTATCGTTTATGCCATTTCGGAACATGTGGAGTTTGCCGGGGTGCATTCCGGCGATGCCACCATGATGTTTCCGCCGCAAAAGGTTTACGTGGAAACTGTCCGCCGCATCAAACGTATCAGTCACCAGATTGCCGAAGAGTTGCACATCAGCGGGCCGTTTAACATTCAGTTTCTGGCCAAAGACAACGACATCAAAGTGATAGAGTGTAACCTGCGGGCATCGCGGAGTTTTCCTTTTGTCTCCAAAATACTGAAAACCAACTTTATTGATTATGCCGTCCGGATTATGCTGGGCGAAAAGGTGGAAAGACCCGGAAAATCCCTGTATGATATCGATCATATCGGCGTTAAGGCGCCGCAGTTTTCTTTTTCGCGTTTAAGCATGGCCGATCCTGTACTCGGCGTGGACATGGTTTCCACTGGCGAGGTGGGATGTATCGGCGACGATTATTATGAAGCTATCCTCAAGGCTTTGTTGTCAGTAGGCTTTCACATTCCGGAAAAGAATATTCTTCTTTCGTCGGGACCTTTACGCTCAAAAACGGAATTGCTAATCAGCGCAAAACTTTTGATGGAAAAGGGGCATAAGTTATTTGCTACCAAAGGCACCCACGACTTTTACAAAAAAAACGGCATACAAACCACACGGGTTTATTGGCCCGACGAAAACCGACAACCAAATGCTTATGATTTAATTAAAAACAGGGAGGTGGATTTGGTTATTAATATCCCCAAGAACCTGACCACCGAAGAGCTGAGCAACGACTACACCATCCGTCGGGCGGCCGTGGACTTCAACGTTCAGCTTATTACCAATGCCAGGCTGGCCAGTGCTTTTATATACGCCATAAGCCGTTACCGGTTAGAGGATTTGCCGGTGAAAAGCTGGGAGGAGTATTGAGGAAGTGGCTAAATTGCC
>CAYYOW010000196.1:0-3099 GCA_964473395.1 uncultured Lentimicrobiaceae bacterium
GGAAAGCTGATGCTTTCATTGCCGGAGGTTCGGAAGCTGCCATTACGCAGGATGGCGTTGGTGGATTTAATGGCTTACATGCTATTTCGACCCGCAACGATGATCCTAAAACAGCCTCCAGGCCTTTCGACAAAGACCGTGATGGCTTCGTGATTGGAGAAGGTGGCGGTGGTCTGGTATTTGAAGAATTGGAACATGCCCTGAAACGTGGCGCTAAAATATATGCCGAAGTTGCTGGCTCCGGACTCTCCGGAGATGCTTATCACATGACGGCTCCCCATCCGGAAGGATTAGGTGCTTTCCTTTGTATGCAGGATGCGCTGAAGGATGCAGGTATGCAATTAAAAGATATTCACCACATTAATACACACGGAACATCAACTCCCGTGGGTGATGTTGTGGAGCCTAAAGCTATTGTGAGGCTCTTTGGCGATGAGGCTTATCATATTAATATTAACTCTACAAAATCGATGACCGGTCATTTGTTGGGAGGCGCGGGCGCCATTGAGGCTATCGCGGCTTTGCTGGCTGTAAAAAATGATGTCGTACCGCCTACCATCAACCATTTTAACGATGATCCGCAAATCAATAGCCGGTTGAATTTCACTTTTGGTCATGCCGTAGAAAGAAAAGTGGATGCTGCTCTGAGCAATACATTCGGTTTTGGCGGGCACAATGCTTCCATTATTTTTAAAAAATTCAAAAAGTAAGACACATTTTGTCTCTTCGTAATTTTCTGAGAATTTATTTTTCTTCCAATAGGGAGATACGACAAGCGATAAAAAATATTTTCGGGTTTTATCCCGGGAATATTTTTTTGTATAAACAGGCCTTTCGTCATAAATCAGCCAGCCTGCATCACAAAAGTGGCTCGCGTATCAACAACGAGCGGCTGGAATATCTCGGCGATGCTGTCCTCGGTGTTGTGGTTGCCGACTATCTCTTCAGACGATTTCCATTTGAAAACGAAGGCTTTCTCACCGAAATGAGGTCTAAAATTGTGAGCCGTTCTTCCCTGAATAAACTTTCCAATAAGCTGGGCCTAAAAGAGTTTATGCATTTCTCCAATACTGATGTGCGGCAAATGAAATCGGTAGGAGGTGATGCCTTCGAAGCTTTTATCGGAGCGCTTTATCTTGATAAAGGGTATCATTTTGCTCGTAAGATTATTATAAAAAGGATTGTAGAAGTGCATTTTGACCTGGATCAGCTGGTGCAATCGGAGATTAGTTACAAGAGTAAGATTATAGAATGGGCACAGAAAACAAGGAAAGATTATCGGTTTCAGGTACTCAGCGAAGAAACTATCAAAAACAGAAAGCAGTTCAAAGTGGCTATTTTTATTGAAGATAAAATGATGGCTGAAGCTTATGATTATACAATAAAAGGAGCGGAGAACCTGTCTGCCGAAAAAGCTTGGCCTCTTCTTTCGGGCAACTAACCCACTATCGACAGAAATAACAGAAATAATTGACAACCAACAAATGCAACGGCTTTACCCTGATTTTGCTGCTGCTTTTGCCCGAAAGCATTTTACCCGTCATATTTATTCTTAACTTTGAAAAAAAATCAAAGCATGGCTAAGAAACGTTATCTCAAAAGTGACTTTTTTGAAGGCTACTCCCTTCTTGGCATTGTTTGCGGACTTCCCGATTTCCGTACTACGCATTTTATTAACCAATATGGTGGCTTTGATTTTAAGAAATATGAAGATTTCTCATTGTCGCAAAAGAAAGAGACAGCTTTTTCGTGGTATTATTCCAGCAATGAGGAGATGCGGCGCAACTATTTCCTAATACAAAATAAAAATGGTGCTGATATTCTGATGCCTGCTTTGCGCAACTTTGATTATTTACTGCTGCTATACGGAAATATTACGGTACAATATCTTGGTGACCTGCTGTCAGCATTACGCAATATCCCTAATGTGACAGCTGTGTTTGAACAAGATTTGAACAAGATTAAAAACAGTGACCTGCTTATCGAAAAAAACGAACTTCATACTCTTAAGCAAGGCATACAATAGTTTATAAGACTGGTTTTGCTTTTCTCAGGAAAGTTCCCACAAAAATCAGGATTCTGAAAATTTGCTGTCAGCAGTTTAATCGTGAAGGATATTTTTTAACACTTGCGTAAAACCTTCGATATCTTTTTCAGTAGTATCCCACGAACACATTAGCCGAACTTCCGAAGTGTTTACGTCCCAGATATGGAAAAAGTAATGTTTCTGTAAAAGAGGAATTATTTCCGGTGGAATAATCGCAAACACACCGTTGGCATCCACATCGCGGGTGATCTTTAGCCGTTGAAATGACCGCAGTTTTTTCTCAAGGAGTTTGGCCATCCGGTTAGCGGTTTCCGCATTTTTCCTCCACAAGTTGTCCGTAAGGTAACGGTCGAATTGTGCCGATATAAAACGCATTTTCGAGTGTAGTTGCATCCCCTGTTTTCGCAAGTACTCAAAATCTGTTGCCAGGCTTTTGTTTAAAAAAACCACCGTTTCACCGAACATCAACCCGTTTTTTGTTCCTCCAAACGAAAGTACATCCACGCCGGCATCGGTTGTCAGTGCACGAAAAGTAACACCAAGGGCGGCGGCAGCATTGCTGATACGTGCGCCATCCATGTGTAGCAACAGGTTGTGGCTGTGCGCAAAATCTGCCAGCGCTTTTATCTCTGTCGATGAATAAACAGTTCCTTTTTCGGTAACCTCCGAGATAGAGATAACCCGAGGCTGTACGTGATGCTGAAAGCCGATGCTGTGTAGGAAAGGTTCCACCTCGCCGGCTGTGATTTTTCCGTCTTCTGTTTCTATTTCCAGGATTTTTGATCCGCCGAAGTTCTCAGGAGCACCACATTCGTCTTCGTTCATGTGCGCACTTTTTGCAGAAATAACAGCTTGGTATGAACGTAGCAGATGACTTGTTCCCAGCACGTTGGCGGCGGTTCCGTTGTAAACGAAAAATACGGAAATATTATCTCCAAAATGGGTCTTGAATTTTTCTATGGCCTTCTGTGTGTAGAGGTCATTTGCTTCACCGTAGGCTTCCACATGTCCGGCATTGGCTTGTTGCAACGCCTCCATAACTTCGGGGCACA
>CAYYOW010000197.1:0-3096 GCA_964473395.1 uncultured Lentimicrobiaceae bacterium
AGTGGGAGCGGCAACAGCTGCGCCTTTCAACTCAATGTTAATTTTCACACGTCGGTTTACCAGATTCAGTACTTCACGAAGTGTCGGAATCTTCTCACCATCGCCGGCATCAACTTTTTTCAGCTCGTCAAGCGTCTTGTCTGAGACAAAGCCTTTTCCCGATGTAGTCCGGTTGATTTTTTCATCGTGAATAACTACCAACTCGCCCGTGGCACATTGATGCACATCGAGTTCTATCATTTTTACACCCAACCCGATGGCTTTTTCAAAAGAAGCCAACGTGTTTTCGGGTGTTGTCCCGCTTGCGCCACGATGTCCTATAATGAGCATAGCTGTGAGTTTAAAAAAAGGATTTTTTATTCCCCTCTTTTAAACACAATGGAAGTAACGGTAACATCGTCACCTCCCATGTTGATAGTTAGTCCGTAAGGGCGGTCTTCACTTGTCTTAATCTGTGCTTTTCCAGCTTTTCCGGTGAGCTGCTGCCAAATGGTTACGGCTTGGTGTACGCCAGTTCCTCCGGTGGGATGTCCCCAACCGATGAGTCCGCCGGTAGTGTTGAATGGCATTTCTCCATTACGGCCGGTTTTCCCTTCGGCCACATAGTCAGCGCCTTCGCCTTTGTCAGCCAGTCCAAGGGCCTCCACAGCCATTATTCCGGCAATGGAGAAACAGTCGTGGGTTTCGATAGTTCCCACCTGATCGATGGTGATACCGGCATTTCCCAGCGCCTGATGAGCGGCAAATTTGATAGTTTCCAGTTCGGTAAGGTCTGTCGGGTCAGTGGTGATGTCGCGAACGGCATGGCCAAAGCCGATAACTTCCACAGCATCTTTCTTGTCCACCCCAATACGTTTTAGTCCCTCTTCGGAACAAATGGTAATTCCGGAAGCGCCATCGGAGACTTTTGAACAGTCGAGCACCGTCAGATGATCTACAAAAGTCTTTCCGTTGGGTTGCATTTTCAATGCCGTGGCATACGGATCGGGTATGGTATTGTGGTACTCCTGAGCCGTGGGATCCAACCGGGCATTTTCAATGGCATTGGCATACCAGCGGGCCATTCCTTTGCGGGTACGTTCGTAGCCATATTTCTCATAATAAGCTCCGGCTCTGTCGCTAAACTGTCCGGGGAAGAAATAGGCATGGCCTGTTTTCCTCTTTTTAAACCAGCCCGCCAACGCCAGAATATCGGCACCATAAATAGCTTTCACCGTATTCTGTACTTCAAAACCCAGCGATAAGACCACTTCAGAAGTTTCGGCCAGCACCTGACGTATCCCTGTTACCAGCGAAAGGCCTCCCGAAGCACAAGCGCCTTCCACACGCACGGCAGGTTTCATACTTAGTCCTTTGTCAATCATTGGGATAAACCCATCCAAATGACCTTGGCTGTTGAACCTGCCGGCCATAAAGTTACCGATAACCGATTCGTCCACATTTTTGGCGCCACCAATTTGTTTCAATACGCCTTGCCCGGCTTCTTTGATGTAGTGTTCGACACCCGGACGGGGCTTTTTCGGGTTAAATTCTTTGCGGCCGGTACCCAGCGAAATAGTGTTGTAACCGGCTGTCATATATATTTTTCTTCTTAGTTTCTTCATGATGCAGATTTTTTTAATCGAAATAATTATTGATGGGACCATAAGCATGGAAAAAACCGGTAAGCATCACCGTATTTACATCATCGCTGTTTTTGGCCACCTTGTCACTCACCAGCTTTTCGCCTATTTCTTTGGAACGTTTGCCATAGTTGATGGCAATATCAGCGCCGAGTGTATCCATGGATTTCAAATCATTGAAAAACCGGGTAAAAACCTCTTCTTTGTTTTTCATACGCAGTGTTGCTTTCCAGGCAACAGCTGAATCGGGCAGATTGCCAAGCATCGCATCACATTCATCTTTAAAGCTGTCTATGTCCACATATTCCTGTTTGTGGATATCCCAAACGGCCACCGGTTTCCCACCTTTGTATTTCAGGAAACCATCTTTTTGCGCACCGCTGGAATACTGACCGCCTTTCGCACCCTGCTCCATCATCTTATCTAACAAATCGCTGTGCAGCTCTTCGTCTTTCACGAAAGGATCCATCACATTCAGGATAAACTGCATCACATCAACACCCACATAATCCATTAGTTGAAAGATGCCCATAGGGCGAATCAGATACTCCTGTGTAACTTTATTTATCATGTAAACTGCTTTGTACAGCGGTATGTCTTTCGCTTTGGCCAATGCTTCAGCTTCTTTCATTCCGTACAAACCATCGCGCATAAAATGTCCGTTTCCGATGAATCCGGCAAAGTCGTTGGAAGGGACGATAATCTTCCTCAGATTTTTGGCATAAGCATAAGCGAAATCGACTACTTCATCTTTGGTGTTATCGGTACGGATCAGCTCCACAAGGCGTTGTACGGCCGGCGGATTATAGAAATGGAAACCGATGACTTTGCCTTCCAGTGCGGCTTCTTTATCAATCAGATGAATAGGAACAGAAGAGGTATTGGTGAAAAACCACACATCTTTGTTGCTGTTTTGTTTAATTTGCGAAAACAGTTTTACTTTCAACGAACGGTTTTCGTTCACGGCTTCAAATACTAAATTAGAGCGGTAGGCAACTTCCATAGCCGTTACGGGGCGTACAATGTTCATCACATCAAAGATGTACTCATCGATAATATCAAAATTTTCAATAAGGTCGTCTCGGCCGGCATACATTTTCCGAAGCCAGACAGTTTTCTTTTCGGCAATCTTACGTACCTGTACCCGCAGGTAGTCCATCAGCCCTGCCAGTGCCTCGTCCGATACGTCGATGGCATTGAGCACAAAGGTTTTTCCTTTGTTTTCCTGCAGCAGCGCACGGTCGGCCATCTCAACGGCGGTCAGCAGCAAAATGCCGCTGCCCATCTTGCCGGCAGCGCCCAATACCGAAACGTTCTGTAATCTTTCGTCGTAGGTCATATTTTTTTGTTTTTAATTTAAGTCGGAAGTCTGGAGTCCGAAGTCAGAAGACCGGAGATCACTTCCGATTAGTTAATTTATTTTCTTTTTAAATGCTACCATCATATTCATCAGATTATATGCATACTCATATTG
>CAYYOW010000198.1:0-3084 GCA_964473395.1 uncultured Lentimicrobiaceae bacterium
CCCGAAAAATCAGGCAGCAAAATTAGTAAACATTATCAATTCACAAAAGTTTTTTTCCCAGGTTGAAATTGTTTTAATTATTTGGTATTTTTGGGCAACAAACGATACTCCAAAATGTACTTTCTAAAAAAAATGAAGAGAATTTCTTTTCAGCTTTCTGGCTCCTGCAATACTATCTCTGTAAATTCATACCAACTAAAACAAATACAACCATGAAAAATTTTGTTGTTCACCAGCTGCTGCATCATGCAGTCATCACCCATCCCGAACAGGTGATTGTTTCCGATGGAAAACAGTTCACTTTCAAACAGTTTTACACGCGGGTTGTTAAATTGGCCGACAGTCTCAGTAACCACGGGGTAAAAAAAGGAACAGTCATTGGTGTTCTGGATGTCAACACGCACCGCTTTCTTGAAATGCACTTTGCCTGTTCTATGCTGGGCGCCGTATTGCACACCATCAACTTCAGGCTGGCGCCGGAACAAATGGTTTATTCCATGGTACATGCCGGTGATGAATGGATTTTTGTTTCGGATGTGTTTGCTCCGGCAGTAAAGCCCTTGTTTTCAAAGTTCCCCAACTGGGTACTTATGAGCGACAACCGCAAACAACCACTTCCCAATGCACAAAAGGCTTTTCATTACGAAGATTTGCTTGAACAGGGCGAAGAAAAAGAGCCTGCCGGTGCAACTCTGGTGAAAGAAAATGATATTTTTTCTATTTTTTATACCACTGGCACAACAGGCAAACCCAAAGGTATTCAATATAAGCATCATACAATCCTCCACGGTGCCCTTCAGCTTTTTCATCATCTCGCCCTTCACGAATTTGGAGCACGTGTCAGCAGCCGTGACGTCTATATGCCGTTGATTCCTTTTTTCCATATCCATGCGTGGGGAATGGCTTTCTTTCCCATTTATGTAGGAGCAAAACTGGTATTGCCCGGAGCAGCTGATCCGATAGGGCAAATGGCACTGATTCAAAAAGAAAAAGTCAGCTGGATGAATATGGTCCCCACACAACTACAAATGTTGCTTGAGCAAAAAGGTTTCGGCAACATTAATGTACTCACCGGGGGAAGCCCTTTTGCTTCGGGTATTGCTCAAAAAGCACAAGATGCCGGGGTGAACTTCAGTCTGATTTACGGAGGTTCCGATCAGCTGGCTACCGCCATTTCCGTGGTTCCCGAAGATGTGAAACCTGATACTGCCGAGGCGTTGGAATGGCGGCGTGTGGGCATGCGACCTCTGCCTTATGTGGAGGTTTCCCTGAGAGATAAATCTGGCCAAGAAGTGCCGCACGATGGAAAAAGCCTCGGCGCTGTTTGGGTGAGAAGCCCCTGGCTACCTGATGGTTATTATAAAGAACCCGAAATTACCAAACAGCATTTTATCGATGGCTGGTTCCGTACCGGTGATTTGGGCTTTTTCCATACCAACCATTTGCTTTATGTGGCTGACCGTGAAGGTGATGCCATAAAAAGTGGTGGTGAATGGATTCCCACCGGAATACTCGAAGCGCTTATTTCGGAACATCCTGCTGTCACCCAGGTAGCAGTGATTCCTAAAAAAGATGAACGTTGGGGACAGCGTCCATTGGCTATTGTAAAAGCATCAGGGAAAATAAACCCAAAGGAGCTTGTGGATCTGCTCACCTCAAGAGCAAAAGAGGGAAAGATGGCCAAATTCTGGATTCCCGACCAGTTTATCTTTGTGGATGATATTCCACTGACCAGTGCCGGAAAGCTGAATAAAAAAGCACTTCGCGACAAGTACTCGGGAACGAAGTGAAAATATTAATCTTTAACACAAAAAATTTTGACTCATGTCGATGAATGAATTATTAACCAAAGAAGAAATTGTTCTGCGCGAAAAAGTTCAGGACTTTGTAAAATGGGTTCCGCGCCAGCTTTTACTGGATATGGATGCCGACAAAGTACGCTACCCCATGGAGTTTATCCGGGAGGCAGGAAAACGAAACCTGCTGGGATTGCGTTTTGACAAAAAATGGGGAGGCTCAGGTATGCCCTGGGCCAGCGAAATGGTTGCCCTCGAAGAAGTAGGTGTGCTGGGAACATCGCTGGGGTGCCTTTACTCGCTGTTTTCTATTGTGGGCGAAGCCATTCACGTTTTTGGTACCGAAGAACAAAAGCAACGCTTTCTTGTCCCGATGCTAAAAGGTGAAATCGGTGTGGCCGAAGGTCTTACAGAGCCTCGTGGTGGCTCCGACTTTTTCGCTGCTACCACCAAAGCTACCCGCAAAGGGGATATGTTTTATCTGAACGGGCAGAAGCGTTTTGTGGTAGGTGCCGAAGGTGCCGGTTTGATACTCGTTTATGCCAAAGTTGAAGGCATCGATGATCCTAAAAAATCCATGACAGCCTTTCTCGTGGAGCGTGGTCCCGGCGTGGAAGTGGAGCATGTTTATGGCCTCATGGGTACCCGTGGTGGCGGAACGGGACGGCTGGTATTTAAAAATGCAGCTGTCCCCGTGAAGAATGTCCTAGGTGGCGAAGCGGGTATCGGCAACGGAACCCGTGTATTTCACCAAATGATGATTCCTGAAAGGTTGACTTCTGCCGGCGGAGCCGTGGGAATGGCTCGCGGTGCTTTTGAAGTGGCTGCCCGCTATGCTGACAAAAGAAAAGCTTTCGGACGGAAAATCAGGGCTTTCGAAGCCGTTAGCGCTAAAGTCTCCGACAGCCTTACGCTGCTGGATGCTTCCAGAGCCATCAACTACCTCGCTGCCAAAACTGCCAATGCAGCGGTGTCGGCAGGACAAATCCGTCAGATGGTCTCCGAAGCTAAAAAATTCTCTACCGAATCAGCCTGGAAAGTGGTAAACCATGCCATGCAGATGATGGGCGGCATTGGCTACACCAACGTTTATCCCGTGGAAAAAATGCTCCGCGACATCCGGCTCATCACCATCTGGACAGGCACCAACGAAATTATGGATTTAGTAATCCAGCACGAGTTTTATAAAGATTTCCTGACTCAGAAAATGAAAAGCCGTGACACAGAAGCTGATGCAGAGGGTGCTGATTTGCCCGGAGAGAAGATTTATAATGACGAGGAATAGAAA
>CAYYOW010000199.1:0-3000 GCA_964473395.1 uncultured Lentimicrobiaceae bacterium
TTGGGGTAGGGGTCGCAGATTTGCGTTTTCCCCTCTCAAACAAGCCCCCCGGATTCATCAATTGAGTGAATAATCCTACTCACACAGGGGAACTAAAATAGTTCTTGAAAGTGAAAATATTTGTTCTTAGCCGTGGAATTATCCCGCTATCCCGTTAATAAAAGTATCTACGAAGCCCACAATCTTTTTTAATATCCGGTCGCCTAATTTTTTCCGTTGCAAAACGGATGGCTTTTCGCCTTCAACCAGTGCCAGTATTTCATCCCGAAGGGGTTCCCGCTCTGCAAACAGGTATTCTTCTATTAACTTTTGTGTCTTTTCTTTTGAAAGATTTTCTTCTTTTACCAGTCGTTCAAAGGCTTTTTGCTGTTCGATGTTCCAAAACTTCTCAAACTCCTGAGGAATATCATCCGAATCCTTAATGTCGGCGAGGTTTTCTCTGATAAACTTTTCTATCAGCTCCCGTTTACTTCTCAGGTTAGCTTCTGAGTTGAGCAAATTGGATATTTCTTTTTTAGTTCGGGCAACATCCTGTTTGGTATTAGATTTAAGCTTGATAAGCAACTGAATGATATACGCCACATTGATTTCATCACGGTGTATTAACTCCAGTTCAAAATCAACGTCTTCCAGAATAGATACTTTCTCTTTCTGACGGTCGCTTTTCACTTTATCATAAAGGTCGAGGTACTTGCTTTTGTAATCTTCAAAAAGCTGTTCGGGCATAGCCAAATCAGGCCACTTAAAATTAGCAAAGGACACAAGGATGTTTTTTACCCGCATAATTTCACGGAAAGCAGTAACAAATTCCAGCTCGTCCTTTTCTGTTTGAAGGGCATCCACACTGTTTACAGTAGGGGTAATTTTTAGCAATGCAACAAAGGCATCATTGAACTTCTTCACATACTCTTCGTAAGGCTTCATGATGATAACATCAATAGCCTCTTTATTGCTAAACAGGGTAATGGCTTCATCCGTTGCCTTTTTCAGGTTACGGAAAACGACAATGTTTCCCTGTGATTTTTGCTCGTTAATTATTCTGTTAGTTCTTGAATAAGCCTGAATAAGTCCGTGATATTTCAGGTTTTTATCTACATACAGCGTGTTGAGTGTCGGGCTGTCAAACCCGGTTAGAAACATGTTCACCACCAGCAGAATATCAATCTTACGTTCCTTTACTTTTTTCGATATGTCATTGTAATAGTTATAAAATGAGCGGCTGTCTTTTGTAGAGAATTTTGTACCAAACATTTTGTTATAATCCTCGATAAACTCATCCAGCTTTTCTCTGCTATGTCTGTTTAGCCCATACAAAGCTTTTGGATCTGATTCTTCCACAACCGACACTTCCTCGGCAATAAAACCGTTGGCATCTGCATCGTCCTCGTTGGCTACATAACTAAAGATGGTTGCAATTTTTAAATTATGTTTTCCCTCCTCTTTTTTCTTTTTCAGGAAATCATAATACTGAATCAGGGTTTTAATGTTGCTCACGGCAAACATTCCGGTAAATTCCCTGCTGTGTGTTTTACGGTTGTGATGGGCAAGGATATAATCAGCAATTTTCTCCAGCCGTTCGGGCGATTCCATCAATTCTTTTGTGTCGATGTCCTCCACCTCAATATCTATTTCCGTAGCACTGTCTTTCTTCTTGTATCGGCCAACATATTCAACAGAGAATTTCAATACATTTTCGTCTTTAATGGCATCTGTAATGACGTATTTGTGCAAACATTCGCCAAACAGTTCTTTGGTAGTGCGTTTGCCAAGTTCATTCTTAAAGGCGTTCTCGGCAAAAATAGGAGTACCGGTAAAACCAAACATTTGAATGTTGTTAAAAAATGATTTTATCCGGTTGTGTGTCTCTCCAAATTGAGAACGATGGCACTCATCAAAGATAAAAACCATTTGTTCATCTTTAAGCTTTTCCATTCTTGCCAGATACTGTTTCTTGCTGATGGCTGTATTCAGTTTCTGGATGGTAGTTACGATGAGTTTGGTATCATCAGCAAACTGTTTTACCAGCATCCGGGTGTTGTCTGTTCCGTCGATACTGCCCTTGCTAAAGCTGTTAAACTCTTTGGTAGTCTGGTAATCCAAATCCTTGCGGTCAACCACAAATAATACCTTTTTCACCTCAGGCATATTCATAATTACCTGACTTGCCTTGAATGAAGTAAGCGTTTTGCCGGAACCTGTGGTATGCCAGATATAACCATTTTTATTACTATTCTTTACACGGGCTATCATGGCTTCCACAGCATAAAATTGATAAGGACGGAGCACCATCAGTATTTTATAGGTCTCGTTGAGCACGATGTATTTGCTAATCATTTTAGAGAGATGGCAAGGCTCTAAAAAGGTGCTGGTAAATCCGTTTAAAATGTTGGTCAGCCGGTTGTTCTCCTTATCCGTCCAGTAAAAGGTCTGCTTGAACGATTGCCTGCGGTTGTTGCCGTAGTATTTGGTGTTTACACCATTGCTGATAACAAAAACCTGAATGTACTGGTACAAAGCCGAATTAGCCCCAAACGAGTGCCGCTGATAACGATTGATTTGATTAAAAGCTTCTTTCAGTTCCAAACCTCTGCGCTTTAGTTCTATCTGTACCAGCGGCAAACCGTTAACCAGCAAGGTAACATCGTAGCGGTTTTTATATTTTCCCTCAATGGTAACCTGATGGGTAACCTGGTACTCGTTCTGACACCAATGGTTGGTATTTAAAAATTCAAAGTAGAGGTCATCGCCATTATCCCGGACAATATGCTGTTTCTCCCGTAGTGTTTTGGCTTTCTCAAAAACAGAACCCTTGGTAAGAATGTTCATCACTTTTTCAAACTCGGCATTGGAAAACTGCGTGTGGTTGTGCTTTTCCAGTTGTTGCCTGAGGTTGGCCATGAGCATACTCTCGTCTGTTATTTGCACCAGACTGTATCCCAGTTTTTGAAGCTGCTCTATCAATTGGTTTTCCAGTACTTGTTCGGGTTGTTTAGCCATGAC
>CAYYOW010000200.1:0-2952 GCA_964473395.1 uncultured Lentimicrobiaceae bacterium
CCGTACTCTACCAGTTCACCGAGGTACATAAACATGGAGTAATCGGAGATACGGGCAGCCTGCGCCATATTATGCGTTACCAGCACTATAGTATATTCCTTTTTAAGTTTCACAAGGAGATTCTCGATTCTTGAAGTTGATACCGGGTCCAGGGCAGAAGCGGGCTCATCAAGAAGGATAACATCCGGTTGAAAAGCCAGTGCACGGGCAATGCAAAGCCGTTGTTGTTGCCCACCGGATAAAAAATTCCCTTTTTTATATAGTGCATCTTTTACTTCACTCCAAAGCGCAACGTCTTTCAGTGATTTTTCAACTATTTCATCCCGTTTGGATTTCTTTTGCCGGATGCCATTTAACTTATAGCCGGCAATCACATTATCGTAAATACTCATGCTGGGGAAAGGATTGGGACTTTGAAAAACCATTCCTATTTTCCGCCTTAACTCAATATTTGAAAGTTTTGAGATGTCTTTATCGTTAAGAAAAATCTTACCCTTCGTTTCAATTTTGGGGTATAACTCGTGCATGCGATTTATTGCTCTTAACAAGCTGCTTTTCCCGCAACCCGATGGGCCCATAATTGCTGTAATTATATTCCTTTTTATGTCAACAGTTACATCCTCAATGGCATATTTATCTTTCTCATAAGAAACAGACAAATTTTGTATTCTCAATACGGGTTTTTTTTCTATGATAAGTTTATTCATCTTAGTTTATTTCTGTTTTGCTGCAACTTGTTTTGCAATTAAATTAAGAGCCAGGACCAGAATCACCAAAAACAAGGATGAGCTCCAGATCAGGTTAACCATGTTTGGGTCGTTATAAAACTGCCAAATGAGTAAAGGTACGGCACTTGTTGGTTTATCAATATTAAAATTAACAAAAGGATTCCCCAGCGCAGTCAGCATAAGAGGGGCTGTTTCGCCGAGTACTCTCGAAAGAGCCAGCAGTATTCCTGTTGTTAGGCCGCTAAAGCCTGTGGGTATCAGCACCCTGAGTATAATTTTATGATAGGGAACCCCCAACGCAAGCCCGGCCTCCTTGATAGATTGAGGAATCATTTTAAAAGTTTCCTCGGTAGAACGTATGATGAGCGGCAACATCATGATTGTCAGTGAAGCACTTCCGGCAAGAGCAGAAAAGCCGTGTGTTACATTTTTTACGATCCAAAAGTAGGCAATGAGTCCTAAAACTATTGAAGGGGCTCCTTGTAATATATCGGAAATATCGCGAACCACCCCTGCATATCGTTTTTCCGCATTTTCATATAGATATATTCCGATTAATAATCCCATGGGTATGGCAACAAGGCTTGCCACCGAGACCATAAGAAATGTTCCAGTTATACCATTCAGTATTCCTCCCGGAATGATCTTTCCATGATTTAGTGCTGTCATTGCATCCCAGGTATCAGGAGCAATTTTTGTAAAAAAACTGAAATTTATTTGTTTGATTCCTTTGCGGAACAGATCGAAAACGATGAGAATAATGGGAGTAATGGCAAGAAGGGATAAAAGGATGACCATACCTTGAAACAGGAGGTTTCTGGATTTCCTGAACTTTCCCTTCAAAGGCGTCATATTTATTTTTAAGATGGAAGTCATGGCATTAAGCGAATTTTTTGATAATGAACTTACCAATACCGTTGATGATTCCGGTTATAAGAAATAACAGCAGGCCAATAGCAATCAACGCACTTAATTTTAAACCTTCCGCTTCGCCAAACTGGTTGGCAATAACGCTGGCCATGGTATTTCCCATGTCGAATATTCCTTTTGGAATGACGTTACTATTCCCGATTAACATGGTTACTGCCATCGTTTCCCCAAGTGCACGGCCAAATGCAAGGATATAACTTGCAATAATTCCGGAGCGTGCCATCGGGATGGTTACATTAAATATAACCTCAAGGCGTGTGGCTCCGAGTGAATAGGCCGCCTCTTTCAGGTTATTGGGGACAAGCGAAATAATTTCTGTACTGATAGAGGTGGCATAAGGAATGATCATTATGGCAAGGATAATACTCGAAGTGAATATACCATATCCCTGTGCATTAAATCCCAGCTGAACTATCAACGGACGTAAGAAGTAGAACCCCCATAATCCATATACAATTGATGGAATACCTGCCAGCAGATCCACCAGAGTTCCAACGATTTTTGCAATCCATGTACCCTTGTAATATTCACCAAGAAACAGTGAGGTGGAAAGTGCCAATGGCAGACAAATAATCAAAGCGAGGACAGAAGTAATTATCGTCCCCGCTATAAAAGGTAGCGCACCATATTGCTCTCTTCCCGCCGTTGGATTCCATTCAGTGGAAAAAACAAAGTGAAGTCCAAACCTTTGAAAAACCGGTATGGAACCCTGAACGAGGGTGAGTACCATACCGGTTGCAAGAAGTATTAAGCTGAGCGATGCAATAAACAATACATTTTTTGTGATCTTTTCGCTATTCATCTACTCTATTTTATTTTTCATCGGTATTATTTCAATATCGGCTTCCCATCGTAAGTTACCGTATGTAGAATCTTTTGCGCCATCTTAACCACCTTCTCAGGTAAGGGTGCATAATTTACCTTCTTGGCGATAGCCTGAGCTTCGGGGCCAACCATCCAGCTCAGAAGTTTCAAAGTGGCCTGGGCCTGAGCCAACGAGCGATTGTTAAAATCTTGATCCTTGTAAAGGATTATCCATGTGAAACCACTGATAGGATAAGCGGTAGGAGCAGATGAGTTCGTTAGCATTACACGTGTGTCGGCAGGTATTTCGCCTTTTCCAGCTGCACTTACAGAAGCAATACTAGGCTTGATAAAATTACCGGACTTGTTCTGCAAAAGCGCATAAGAAATTTTCTGGGCAAAAGCATATTCAGAACCGATATAGCCAATTGTTCCAACAGTTTGGCTTATGGTACCGGCAACACCGGGATTTCCTTTAGCACCCATTCCT
>CAYYOW010000201.1:0-2917 GCA_964473395.1 uncultured Lentimicrobiaceae bacterium
AAATAGACGAGATAAACACGGGGCAATATGACTTTCTTATTATTTCCCAAAATTATTTCCCCTGTTTTTGATAAATGATAAGCGTTTTTAATGGTTCATTGGCTTCCTTTATGCCAATGCTTTCCAATCGTTTCTCCAGTTCCGACTGTTGGCTAAGTGTCATTAAGTTTGACTTAATGGAAATATACTCATATCGTAACTCTTTGACCTCAAGCTCTATTTTGGCGATTCTCCTGACTTTGTTTTCCAGCACATAATCGTTGGTGATATAGATAAATGCCAGACCGGCCAGGAAAAGCAAAAACGGAAAAATCTGTCGTGTTCTTTTATTTTCAAGAATAGAACCACCCAGCAGGTCTTGTGTGGCACGACCGAAAGATCCAACGGTATCACGGCTGGTGACATTGGCTTTTTTAATATCCGATTTACGCTTGTTTCCTTTCATCATCCACCAATTTTTTCAGCAATCCTCAATTTCGCCGAGCGGGCACGGCTATTCTGTGTGATCTCTTCTTCACTGGGTATAATCGCTTTGTTAACTACCAGTTTAAAATCTACCAGGTTGTTTCCGAAGAAGTCTTTTTGGATTTTTCCTTCAAAGTTTCCGGTTTTAATAAAATTTTTCACCAGCCTGTCTTCCAGCGAGTGATATGAGATAACCACCAGCCGGCCACCGGGTTTCAACACATCAGCAGTTTGTTCGAGAAAAGATTTTAAAACTTCAAGTTCCTGGTTTACCTCGATGCGAATAGCTTGGAAAAGCATGGCCAGCATTTTGTTCATTCGTGTGGGCGGGATACATTTTTCGACAGCAGCTTCCAGCTCAAAAGTGGTTTCAAAAAGCTTCTCTTCCCGCTGTGCACAAATAAGCCTGGCCATACAGCGGCTATTTTTAATTTCGCCGTAAAGCCTGAAAATCCGGTTAAGTTCATCTTCGGAATAAGTATTGACAACATTGGCAGCTGTCAGTGTCTGGTGTTTGCCCATGCGCATGTCGAGGGGACCATCAAAACGGGTAGAAAATCCGCGCTTTGCTTCATCAAATTGGTGGGAGCTTACGCCAAGATCGGCCAGGATACCATCAACGGGTAACAAATCGTAGAGACGCAGAAAATTTTTCAGGTAACGGAAATTCTGGTTGACAAAAACCAGCCGTTCATCGTCCGGCTTGTTGGCTTCAGCTTCCGGATCCTGGTCGAAAGCCACAAGGCGCCCATTGGCGCCAAGCTGCTGAAGGATAGCCCGGGCATGGCCGCCGCCGCCAAAGGTTGCATCCACATATATCCCACCAGGATGAATACCTAAGCCCTCTGTACTTTTATGTAATAATACCGGATTGTGATACATATCTTATTCAGTTTCGAACTCACCCATAACCTCTTCAGCCAGATTGGCAAAATCATCCGGGTCATAATCCACAGCCTTTTCATAGGCCTCTTTATCCCAGATTTCAATTCGGTTTACGACTGATGTGAGCACGATCTCCTTAGCAATTCCGCCATAGTTCAGCAAGTCTTTCGGGAGGAGCAACCTTCCGGTACTGTCCAACCCGACCGGTTTGACGCCAGCCATAAACTTGGTAACAAAATCTGCGTTCTTTTTCTTAAACATATTCAGCTTCCCTACCAAGGCAGTTTCAATAGTCCACTGGTCAGCAGGAAAAAGCTCAAGACATTTTTTGAAAATGCTCCGTTTTATCACAAAGCCTTTTTTTACCTCATCGCCCATTTGGGTTTTGTAAGCCACTGGAAACATGAATCTTCCTTTAGCATCGATTTTGGCTTCGTATGTTCCTAAAATATTGAGCATTAAACGCAGTTTTATGGCGTAAATATACTATATATTTACCACATTTTAACATTATTTCCCACATTTTACCACGATGTTCAAAAAAAGTTACGTTTTGAAGGCTTTTTATTTTTCCCAAAAAACATAAGCCACTGAAACTCAGAATTAAGAAATTTTCAGCAAACAGGAGAAAAACTTATTAACAATAGGGAAAGGGGCAGTTTTGTTAATAACCTGAGCAAGAAAGAGGATGTTTATGCAACAGCCATATCGGTTTTTACAACGAGTCGAGCAGCGGACGATAATGGTTAACAATAGAATCGAAAACCGGGCGATATTTCGATGCTACAGGCTTTGCCGATGGCGATTTTACAGCCAGTGGATTCACCGGTTTTCCATATTTGAAAAATCGAAAATCCAAATGCGGCCCGGTAGCCAGTCCGGTATGCCCCACATAGCCGATAAGTTGCCCCTGCCGCACGTGTTTGCCTGCTCTCATGCCTCGTGCAAACCGGCTTAAATGCGCGTACTGCGTAGTGTAAATGCTGTTGTGACGTATTTTCAGATAGTTGCCGGCACCATTTCGCTGATAGCCTCTTTTACTGATAACGCCGTCACCCAAAGCATGGACAGGTGTGCCTTCCGCAGCCGCATAATCCACACCGTGATGCGGGCGATAAATCTTCAAAATCGGGTGCCAGCGATGGTTTGAAAATCGAGAGCTGATACGCCGGTATTTCAATGGTGCTTTAAGAAAAGTACGCTCCAGGCTTTTGCCGTTTTCATCAAAATAATCGCCTTTGCCGTTTTGCTCAAAATAAAAAGCGAAATGATGAATATCTTTTTGAATAAAATCGGCTGCTTCCACATTTCCAAGCCCCACATAGTTGCCGTCAACGTAAACCTTCCGGTAAACAGCTTTGTACTGGTTACCCTTTCGAAGCTCAAAAAAGTCGATGGTCCAGGCATAGATCTCCGAAAGTTTTATGGCAAGGTTCGGGTCGTCATGCTGTGCAATCATGGCATTCCAAAGGGAGTTTTTTATGGTTCCTTTTGTGGTGACCTGTTTACGAATAATCGGTTTTTTCCCGAGCATGGCATAAACAGAATCCGTCAGGTGGTAAAGCAC
>CAYYOW010000202.1:0-2911 GCA_964473395.1 uncultured Lentimicrobiaceae bacterium
TGGAAAGCCGCACTTCTTCGAGCCGCTGAATGGCTTCTTCATACGGAGGCAGTTTTGGTTTAGATTTACGGGCAAACAGCGGTTGGTTCTTTTTTCGCCTGCGCAGATACCAAATAAGGAAAACAATACCGGCAATCACCAACAATCCCAACAAAATCCAGGGTAGAATTTCCCCAAGTGTATAAGGTTCGGCAACAGGCCCTTTAATGGTTTTGAATGCCTTGGCAGTATCTACCAGAGGAGTGTAAACCTGCAAAAACAAATCTTGCGTGGCCACCGTATCCACTTTGCTACTCCCGGGTAGTCGCACCTGAAACTTCATCGGTGTAATGTTGAAATATCCAGAATCAAAAGAGGTAATCATCAGCCTACGCCTCAATGTTAGCACATTGTCTTTCAGCATACTGTTCGTTTTACCACGTTTTATGATTTCCACATGGGGAACCAGTGTATCATTCAGCTCAGGCCAGATAACCCGCGTTCCGGCAGGCACTTTCAGGGCAAGGTTCAGCCCAATCTGGTCGCCAATCATAATGGCTGTGGTATCCAGTGAAGCAGTCGCTTTCAGCGGCACCATGTTCTGGCCACGAACTACCACAAACGCTGTGAGCATCAAAATCAACAAACCTGTATGTCTAATATTTATCTTTTTCATGTCGTCATCAGCTTCTTGCCTCTCTTTTCCTAAACATATTCATGAGCGGTTTCACATAGTCTTCGCCGGTATAAACTTTCACCATATCAACACCAAGTTTTGAGAACAGCATATCCAGTTCACGGCCTTTATTGTTTGCCCAAAGGCTCAGTTGTCGCCGTATGGAAGCACTTCCCGTGTCCACCCACATTTGGTTTCCCGTTTCAGCATCCAACATGCGCACCATTCCCACGTTGGGCATGCTGGTTTCGCGCCGGTCGGTAACACGAATAGCAATAAGGTCATGTTTATGGTTGGCAATCTGCACAGCTTTTTCAAAACCATCATCCATAAAATCAGAAATCAGGAAGGCAGTAGCCCGTTTTTTAATTACATTGGTCAGGTAGCGGAGCGCTTCGGCAATGTTGGTGCCGCTGTTTTCGGCTTTAAAATCAATCAGTTCCCTGATAATCCGCAGGATATGTGAAGAACCTTTTTTAGGAGGAATGAATTTCTCAATTTTATCAGAAAAGAAAATCACACCGACCTTATCGTTGTTCTGAATGGCCGAAAAGGAAAGTGTTGCTGCTATTTCTGTAACCACCTCCTGTTTCAGCTGTCCGTGGGTTCCGAAAAGGTTGGAGCCCGATACATCGATCAGCAACATAACCGTCAGTTCACGTTCTTCCTCAAATATTTTCACAAACGGATGGTTGAAACGTGCAGTAACGTTCCAATCGATGCTGCGGATGTCGTCGCCAAACTGATATTCACGCACTTCGCTGAAAGCCATGCCCCGGCCTTTAAAAACACTGTGGTATTCGCCCGAGAATATCTGTTTGGACAGCCCCCGCGTTTTTATCTCAATCTTTCGAACCTTTTTAAATAATTCCTGTGCTTCCAATTTGCCTCTGTTTTTATACTATCCGCAAAAGTTTCTAACGCAAATATATTTTGAACCAGCTAAATACTAACATTTTACGGCACTTCAACCGAGTTCAGAATTTCATTAATAATGTCTTCGCTGGTGATGTTCTCAGCTTCAGCTTCGTAAGTGAGGCCGATGCGGTGACGCATCACATCATGCGCAATAGAGCGGATGTCTTCGGGAATGACATAACCCCGCTTTTTGATAAATGCCAGTGCCTTGGCAGCCAGTGCCAGGTTTATACTTGCACGCGGCGAAGCGCCGTAAGAAATCATACCGGAGAATTTATCTAGATGGAAATCTTTCGGATAACGGGAGGCAAAGACGATATCGGTGATGTAGTTTTCGATTTTCTCATCGAGGTAAATCTGCCTGACAAGTTCTCTGGCATTGAGCACATCGTCAGGTTTCAGAATCGTGTTTGTCTTTGCATAGGTATTAGTAATATTCTGACGCAGGATCTGTTTCTCTTCTTCTTTTTTGGGATAGTTAATCACCACCTTCAGCATAAAGCGATCCACCTGTGCTTCCGGAAGCGGATAGGTTCCCTCCTGCTCGATAGGATTTTGTGTAGCCATAACAAGGAAAGGTTCATCCAGCTTAAACGTGGTATCGCCAATGGTTACCTGCCGCTCCTGCATGGCTTCAAGCAAAGCACTCTGCACCTTGGCAGGCGAACGATTAATCTCATCTGCAAGGATAAAATTGGCAAAAATGGGACCTTTCTTTACCACAAACTCTTCCCGCTTCATGCTGTATATAAGTGTTCCCAACAGGTCGGCAGGCAGCAAGTCGGGTGTAAACTGAATCCTACTGAATTTGGCATCGATAATATTTGCCAGAGAGGTAATGGCCAATGTTTTGGCCAGGCCGGGAACCCCTTCCAGCAAAATATGCCCGTTCCCGAGAAGACCAATGAGCAACCGCTCGGTCATGTGTGCCTGTCCCACAATTACTTTATTCATTTCCAGTTTTATCATATCGATAAACTGACTCTCTTTTTGAATCTTTTCGTTTAGTTCGCGAATGTCCGTTTCTAACATGCTATTATTTTTTCAATTTGTCGTGCAAATATATAAACTGGCTATGAATTAGCTTGTTAATATTTGTTAAAGGGAAATAGAAAATGTTAAAGAATACTCAAACCCTGATGACATCAGTTTTTAGGGGCCTTCCTCTATTCGGTTAAAAATATCATTTTATTCTATCACAATCTTTTTAAACTCACTATCTTTGTCCCATGCAAGAAACCATTATCATTCTCGATTTTGGCTCCCAATACACCCAGCTTATCGCCCGGAGACTTAGGGAGTTAAACGTTTACTGTGAAATTCATCCTTTTAACAAGA
>CAYYOW010000203.1:0-2901 GCA_964473395.1 uncultured Lentimicrobiaceae bacterium
TACCATTCCCACCACAATAAATATATTTCAAAAAAATATCGTAATTTTATACACAGAATCAAAACATGTAATACATTTGTAGGTAATCTATCTTCAGTTGCTCCATGACTAAATTTATTAAAAAGATATTTTATTTCTACTACGATGGTTTTAAAAATATGACTGTTGGAAAACGACTCTGGATTATTATTCTCATAAAACTCTTTATCATTTTTGCTGTTTTCAAGTTCCTTTTCTTTCCTGACTTTCTGAGTACACATTTTAAAACAGATCAACAACGCAGCAACTACGTAATTGAACAATTAACAAGATAGAGTTATCATTAATTATTACTTATGGAACATTTTAACCTGGCTCTGGTCGATTGGTCCCGGGCACAGTTTGCACTCACGGCATTATATCACTGGCTATTTGTCCCGCTCACGCTGGGAACCAGTTTTATCCTTGCCATCATGGAGACGATTTATGTAAAAACGGGAAAGGAAATCTGGAAACGTATCACCAAATTCTGGATGACATTATTTGCCATAAATTTTGCTATCGGGGTGGCCACCGGTATCATCCTTGAGTTTGAATTCGGCACCAACTGGTCGAATTATTCATGGTTTGTTGGTGACATTTTCGGTGCGCCACTCGCTATCGAAGGAATTATGGCCTTTTTTCTGGAGTCCACTTTTTTTGCCGTTATGTTTTTTGGATGGGACAAAGTCAGCAAGAGCTTTCACCTAACTTCTACATGGTTGGTTGCCATTGGTTCTAACCTCTCCGCTTTATGGATCCTCGTTGCCAATGCCTGGATGCAAAATCCGGTGGGTACACATTTCAACCCCAACACAGCCCGAAACGAAATGGTTGATTTCTGGGCAATACTGTTTTCATCCACTGCCGTCAACAAATTTCTACATACCATTACGTCGGCATATGTTTTGTCAGCCATTTTTGTATTGGGAGTAAGTGCCTGGTTCCTGCTGAAAAAGAGAAATCTTGCGCTGGCCAAACGAAGCATGGTTGTCGCTTCCACTTTTGGCCTGATCATGTCCGTTTTTATGGTAATAACCGGTGACGAGTCGGCTCGTGAGATATACCGGGTTCAGCCGATGAAATTTGCATCAATGGAGGGTTTGTATTATGGCAAAACCAATGCTCCGCTGGTGGTTGTCGGGTTTTTTGAGAAAACACCAAGTCCGGAGAATCCGAAAGTGAGAGAGTTTGCCACTAAAATTGAAATCCCTGATATGTTGTCCTATATGGTAGCTTTGAATCCCCATGCTTTTGTCCCCGGCATCCAGGATCTGATTAACGGAAACGCTGCTCACGGCATTGTCTCTTATTATGACAGGATAAAAATGGGAAAGCTGGCCATCGCTGCTCTAAAGGAATTCCAGTTAGCAAAAAAAGCCGCGAACGACAGCACTGCCAAAGCCGCTTTAAAAACTTTTGAAGCTAATTACAGATACTTTGGTTACGGGTATTACAACGACCCACACAATTTGATTCCCAACGTTCCGCTTACCTTTTACTCTTTTCATACCATGGTAGGCCTGGGCTTACTATTTGTCCTGATTTTTATTCTTACTTTGATTTATGAGTTAAAAGGTAAGCTCATCCGTAAGCGCTGGTTATTATATGTAGCTCTATGGGCCATTCCGCTGGCATACCTGGCGCAGGAAACCGGTTGGATGGTTGCTGAATTTGGACGTCAGCCATGGGTGGTACAGGACTACATGCCTACTTTAACCGCTGTTTCCAACATCGACTACACCTCGGTATTAATTACTTTCTTCCTTTTTGCAATTACTTTTACGGTATTGCTCATAGCAGAGGTTAAGATTATGCTAAGTCAGATTAAAGAACTTAAAGATGGAGGGCAGAAATAATGTTTGAAAATTTAACTTATCTTGCATTACAGCAGTACTGGTGGGCTATTATTGCCCTGCTTGGCGGAATACTTGTTTTTATGCTCTTTGTTCAGGGCGGACAAACCCTGCTGTACACATTGGGGAAAACGGACATTGAAGTAAAGATGCTGGTCAATTCATTAGGCCGTAAGTGGGATCTCACTTTCACCAGCCTTGTGGTTTTTGGCGGAGCAGCCTTCGCCTCTTTCCCATTGTTTTATGCCACCAGCTTTGGTGGTGCCTATTGGGTATGGATGATTATTTTATTTGCCTTCATCCTACAGGCTGTCTCTTACGAGTTTCGCGGTAAAGCCAATAACCTACTGGGTACCAGAACCTACGATATATTTCTTTTTATTAACGGTTTCATTGGAACAATACTTTTAGGAACTGCCGTAGCCACTTTTTTCACCGGATCTTTGTTCTCGGTAAATGGCATGCATCAGTCTTTTTGGCATTCGCCTTACCGCGGATTGGAGCTGGCTTTGAATTTCGGTCGCTATGCCACTTACGTGAACCTTTCGCTTGGTCTGGCCGTTTTTTTTCTGTCACGCATTTTGGCTTCCCTCTATTTTATGAATAACGTTGATGATGAAATCCTCAACGAGCGTGCCCGAAAACAAGTACTGAAAAATGCTATTCCATTCCTCCTGTTTTTCCTGTTTTTCCTCATCAATATATTGGTAATGAAGGGATTTAATTATAATCCTGTCACAAAAGTGGTAAGGATGGAGTCCTTTAAATATTTACACAATCTCCTCGCTATCCCAGCTGTTTTGGTTTTGCTGCTTCTTGGCGTTGTGATGGTTTTGTGGGGAATTTACCGTGCCTATTTTGTTGCCAAAAAATGCGGTCGCAGGGGCATTTGGTTTAGCGGTGCAGGAACAATCCTTACAGTATTCGCCTTGTTCCTTATGGCCGGCTTAAACCATACGGCATTTTATCCTTCCATTTATGATTTGCAAAGTTCGCTAACCATTCAAAATGCTTCCTCCAGCAAATA
>CAYYOW010000204.1:0-2848 GCA_964473395.1 uncultured Lentimicrobiaceae bacterium
TTCTGCAAAGTCTTTGTCTCCAAAGGCAGCCAATCCGCCAAGCGAAGTTTCTCTGCAAAGGCTTGGCAAATCTTTTCCGGTTTGTTTCATCACTTTGGTAACTACATCGAAGCTGATAAAATGACGGCCATCGGATAGAATAGAAAATCGGGCAGCATCAAAAGCTCTTGCGGCTGCATAGACATTCCGCTCAATGCAGGGAATTTGTACCAGACCATTTACCGGATCGCAGGTTAAACCCAGATGATGCTCGAAGGCCCTCTTCCGATTCCGAATATATCTTTTATTGATTCCATAGTTGTTCTGTCTTATTATGCAATACATTGTGGAAAAGTCAAAAGTAAGAAATAATCAATCCGGACACTATTCCCTACAATCGGCAATGAATAATTTGAAACAGAGTAACAATATTTATATATTTGTATAAATATATTAAAAAAATCTCTGATAATAACTGGTTTATGAAGAAGTATTTACTCTTTCTTAGTCTAGCAATTTTTTGGAGCGGAATGTTGGTTGCCCAGCATATTGATCCGCCAAAACAACGGCCTGTTCGTCCAAAAGTTGGACTGGTACTAAGTGGTGGTGGGGCAAAAGGTTTTGCTTATATCGGATTGTTGAAAGTATTGCAAGAGGTAAACCTGCATATCGATTATATTGGCGGAACCAGCATAGGTAGCATTATCGCTGCATTGTATTCCGTTGGCTATTCGCCGGATACCATTGCTAAGATTATTCGGTCGCAGGATTGGGAAGCCCTGCTTTCTGATAAAATTGACAGGAAATACATTAATTTCGAAGATAAGGTTTATGCTGAAAACTATATTGTAAGTCTACCACTGAAGAAGAAATCTGTTGGCCTAAAAGAAGCTCTTTACGATGGCCAGCAGGTAAATATGATGCTGAATCATGTGTTAAGTACAGCTTATAATGTCCGGGATTTTCATAAACTGCCTATTCCTTTTTTGTGCGTTGGTACGGATTTACTTACAGGGAAGTCCATTCAACTTACTTCGGGTTATCTTCCCCTAGCGGTGCGCGCCAGTATGTCAATTCCCGGGTATTTTTCACCTACTTATTATCAGGGACATTATCTCGTGGACGGCGGCGTAGTGAATAACTTCCCTGTTATGGACGTTAAAAAGATGGGCGCTCAATTGATTATTGGTGGTAACGTTCAACAGGGGCTGACAAAAAATATTAAAAAACTGGACTCGTTTACTAAAATTTTGAATCAGGTCATTTCGTTTAACAGGGTAGCGGCCAACAAGCAGGCTTACAAAAATACTAACCTACTCATCAACATTAAAATGGATTATGGCGTGATGGATTTTACCAAATACGACTCCATCATTGCGATAGGAGAGCGTGCTGCCAGAGCCCATTATTCCCAACTGAAAGCACTGGCCGATTCGCTTAATGCCATAAAATATATTCCTGCCAACGTGTGCGATGTCAAACCTCTCGACTCGATTTATATCAATGATATTGAAATCGAAGGCCTGAATAAGTTGAGACCACAGTTTGTGGGACACATTTTTAAAGACATTGTTCATGAAAAAATTAGTCTTAAGAAGTTAGAAGATAAAATTACATATGCTTATGGCACCAATTATTTTGACCATGTTTTTTATGAGTTGCAGGGGCAAAACGATAGCGCCAGGCTAATATTAAAAATAAAAGAAAAAAGTTTGGGAACTATTCGGGCTTCCGTACATTATGATAATGACTATTCAGGAGGTTTTTTTGTGGGAGCCACATTCCGCAACCTGCTTTCCGGAACAAAGCTTTATGTCGATGCTGTGTTGGGACCAAATCCGAGGGGACGTGCTTTGTTTTTAGTGGAGAACGGCCGGTCACCAGGACTGGGTGTGAAAATAAATATGTACAGTTTCGGATTTAATACTTATAGAGGGGAGGTGAAAACAGATAGGGTAACGTTTACCAATTTTTCCGGTTCTGTTTTCCTGGATGCCACCGTCAAAAATATTTATAATTTCAGAGCAGGGGTGGAATATGAGTATCTTAAATTCAGAATGCAATATGATACTACCAATATTGCCGAACTCATTGATGATTTCAATAGTTATGGCAATTTCTTTGTCTCTTTCCGCTCTGATACATATGATAACCGGCTTTACCCCCGCAGAGGGTTTCAGTCTGCTCTGGTAGCCAAATATGTCTTTCCATTGTCGAAAGGTTGGGTACACAAAGTGTTTGGCCCTACACTGATTGCTTATTTAAAGTACGAACAAGCCATTCCGTTGGGACGAAAGTTTGCTTTGCGCCCCGGTATTTTCCTTGGTGCCACCATAAAAGGTGTCGAACTACCTCCGTTGCAAGACTATTTTACCTTTGGGGGACTGAATACTTCCAACTATATTGAAAATTTCCAAGATTTCACCGGTATTAAATTCAGCCAGTATGGCGGATTATATGCCGCTGTTTTAAAGTTGAAATTGCAGTATCAACTGGCTAAAAAGCATTATCTGATACTCCGGTGTGATATGGGAAGCAACACAGAGAACATAAACGAGCTTTTAAAAGGGAATAATTTTATGATTGGCTATGGCCTCACCTACAGTTACGATAGCTTTATTGGCCCGCTTGAGCTCACCCTGATGAGTTCCAACCAAAATAAAAAGTTCCAGGCATTTATTAATATCGGCTATTGGTTTTAATCCGGTTATCCGTTTTTACTTATTGTTTCGAGGCGTTGCATGTCAAGAATCCTGACGTGTTTTCCTCTGATGGCAATAATCGTTTCTTGTGAAAGATTGTTAAGCAGCCGGCTGATAGTTTCACGTGATGTACAAACAAGATCGGCTAACTCGCTGCGACTCAGCGG
>CAYYOW010000205.1:0-2825 GCA_964473395.1 uncultured Lentimicrobiaceae bacterium
AAAAGGCGGAATCTTTTTACATTTGCTCCCTGACCATGAAAAGAAAAAGAAAACTCGCCGACCGGTTACTCCTTCTCAGCAGAAAGATCCCTGACAAGCAGTTGATGATTGTTCTCAGCATTGTTGTGGGCTTTTTGGCCGGAATGATTGCTGTCATTATGAAAAACCTGGTGTTTTTCATAAAAAGACTACTCACCGGTGGTTTTGAAATTGATTATTCCAATTATCTCTACGTAGTTTATCCGGCCATGGGACTGTTGCTGGTGGTACTTTTTATAAAGTATGTTTTACGTAAACCGGTACGCGACGGAATTCCTAACGTGTTGTATTCCATTTCGCGAAATCATGGTATTATCAAATCACACAACACTTTTTCCTCCATTATTACCAGTACTATTACCGTCGGCTTTGGCGGTTCGGTGGGGCTGGAGGGGCCGACGGTAGTCACAGGCGCTGCTTTTGGCTCTTTTATTGCTAAAAATCTTGGTCTGAACTATAAGCAGGTTGTCGCTGTGCTGGGATTTGCTTCGGCGGCAGCCATGTCAGCTATTTTTAAAGCACCCATCGCTGCCATTGTATTTGCCCTTGAGGTCATTCTTTTCGATATGACCATGAGTTCGTTGGTTCCGTTGCTGCTGGCTTCCATTGTGGCAGCGCTTACATCGTATGCTTTTCTGGGACAGGATGTTCTCTATCCTTTTCAGGTTGTCTATCGGTTTAACCTGTCAGATACGGTTTATTATTTTGCCCTCGGCATCTTTTGTGCCCTCATCTCAATTTACTATATCAAAGGTTACGTTCTCACCGGCAAACTGTTTGATAAAATCCCAGGGTGGCTCTCCAAGCTTATGGTGGGAGCTTCTGTGCTGGGGCTGCTCATTTTCCTCATGCCTTCGCTTTATGGTGAAGGATATGAAGCCATAAATACCGCATTGAAAGGAAATTTGAGTTTTATTTTTAACCACAGTATTTTTTATGGGCTGAAAGGCAACGAAGGCGTTGCCCTGATATTATTGCTGGGGATAATTCTTGCGAAAGTGGTGGCCACATCGGTTACTTTCAGAGCCGGCGGCATTGGCGGTGTTTTCGCTCCTACTTTGTTCATTGGTGCCATGACCGGGCTGTTTTTTGCCAAAGCCTTCAACTTCTTCGGTATGGCCAGTCTGCCGGTCAGTGACTTTGCGCTGGTGGGGATGGCCGGGTTGCTTGCCGGGGTGGTCCATGCCCCGCTTACAGCCATCTTCCTAATAGCTGAAATCACCGGTGGCTATTCCCTTATTTTCCCCATTATGATTGTAGCCACCACCTCTTACGGCTTAACACGGGTCTTTGTGGATCGCTCTATTTATACCATCCAGCTGTCGAAACACGGCGACATGCTTACCCATCATAAAGACAAGGCACTACTAATTATGATGAGTATTGAGAATCTCATTGAAACCAATTTTAAAAGAGTGCACCCCGAGGACAACCTGGGTGATTTGGTTAAAGTAGTAGCCGACTCCACAAGAAATATTTTTCCGGTGGTGGACGACAACGATAACTTTTTCGGTATCATAGTCATGGACCAAATCAGGCATATCATGTTTGAACCTAAAATGTATGATAGTGTTTCTACAAGAAGTTTAATGTTTCACCCATCCACCATTGTGGAACTAAGCGACAACATGGAAACCGTGGCTGGCAAATTTCAACATTCTGGAAAATATAATCTTGTGGTACTGGATAACGGGAAGTATGTGGGGTTTGTCTCCCGTGCCAATGTTTTTTCACATTACCGTCAACTGCTCAAGGAATTTTCCGAAGATTAACCGCTCCACAACAGCTTCCTGATTATGTTAATTGCAATAAATAAATGGTTGTTTTCGTATTCCATTGATTTATTTATCTTTAGCACCAATGCAAAATTCAGTAATTTAGAGCAATAATTTCTTTCTAAAGATTACAAAAGCACGGGAATATGTTTATTTTTGCGGCGTCCTAAAAAAAGACATATTGGATATTTATCATAAAATACTAAAAAAACCGATTACAAGTATCCACAACAGGCAGCTAAGGATAGAGGTTCTGCTGCTTAGCGTGGTCATTGGTATATGGGGAGGGGTTTCCGCCGTTCTTCTAAAAAATATTGCTTATTACACTCATCAGTGGGTTACGCAGGGTTTTGACTTTGGAAAAGGGTACTACGCTTATCTTGCTCTTCCGCTTATCGGGCTGTCGCTTACGGTTTTGTTTACCAATTATGTGGTAAAAGACAAGCTGTCGCATGGTGTAAGTATTGTACTTCATTCTATTTCCAAACGCTTTGGCAGGTTGCCCTCTCATAACCTGTATTCATCGATGATAGCCAGTATTTTTACTATTACTTTCGGTGGCTCCATGGGCTTTGAGGCTCCTATTGTACTCACTGGTGGAGGTATCGGCTCTTTTTTGGGACGCCGTTTCCACATGAACCGGAAAACAATTATTATTCTGGTAGGAGCAGGCGCCAGCGGAGCCCTCGCCGGAATTTTTAAAGCACCCATTGCCTCAACGGTTTTTTCTTTGGAGATATTGATGATTGACCTTACCATGGCCAGTCTTATCCCCATACTGATTGCCTCAGTTACAGGAGCATCCATGGCCTATTTCCTGATGGGCAACCAGGTGTTGTTCTCCATTCAACTGAGCCAGTCTTATCAGGTTGACAATCTTCCCTACTATGCACTCCTCGGTATTTTTACCGGTTTGGTTTCGCTCTACTTTACCCGTACAACTTTCCTGATAGAAAATTTGATGGATAAGTTTAAGCGGAAGATTGATAAAATTCTGGTAGGTGGAATAGT
>CAYYOW010000206.1:0-2822 GCA_964473395.1 uncultured Lentimicrobiaceae bacterium
CCAAATCAGCCTTCCTGAGTGAACCGGACGTGAATCAGTATTGTGAATATCTTTTCCCGACCGTATGACAACTGTTTTGTTGCTACTTGCTGCTTTTTTAAGCCGGTTGATGGTGGTTGAGGAGAGCACTTTCTCCGGGTTTTCGAGTGTCCCGGAAGAGGCCACTATTTGATCCCATGGAACGTTAACAGAGATATCATAATTACCATAATCCAGATAAAATTCTCCGGCTCCGAGAAAAGGAAGCAGGTTCCAGCCAACCAAATCATCATAAACGGCCATTCTTGGATACCATTGGGCAACATCATATATGGTACCATTTTGGGTATGCATCCATCCTGATCTGCCATTTCCAATGGGAGCTATTTTAAAGCTATAGTTTATCCTGATTTTTATGGTGCCTCCTTTGGCTTCCAAAGCCCGGGGCAGCCTGATTTGCATTCGGGTGTCGGTAATGATATAATCAGCTTTCGTATATTTTCCATCAAAAACGATTGCTACCGATTGGATGTTGAAACCGCCGATAAATCTCTTAGGATTAAAAGTTTGCGAAGAAACTGCCGCGCCTCTCGAATTCTTAGCAAATCGATTTTGGCCGAGCTGTAGCCAAAGAAAAGATAGCTTGTCGGGGCTGTTATTCACATAGGTAATGGTTTCATTGGCTGAGATAGACTTTTGTGCCGTGTCAAGTGTGGCAGAGATACGATAATTGGCACTATTGATCCAATAATCGGGGCCAGGCTGACCGTCCGCGCTGCGATATGCCGTTCCCATCTGACTGTCAAAAAAAGGGGCGAAAGCCTTATGTGGATTATAACCTGTTGATTGAGCGGATATTTCTTTTGCGGGAATAAAAAAAAGCAGCGCAACATAAATGAGGAAAAATACATGTTTCATTTTTCAATTTTTGAATTATCTTGAGCTGTGAAAATTAAACAATTTTTTTAAAGGGGACTTCTAATAATTACTTCGCATCAAGATTTTCAGAGTTTTTTATAGACGAGGAAAATTTTTGATGTACTATCGGGATAATACAAGAATATTTAAAGGCTGCTAACTCCTACACACACCGGCACACATCTCCAGCCTCTAGTCTGAGCCGACAAGACAGGTGCAGCACTCTCTTCATTATGAATCCTGTTTACCTTCTACATCAATATTTCAGCACCTTTTGGGCTTTTTCTCCCTTGCTGGTATGAATCCTCACGTAGTAAATTCCTTTCGCCGCAGGTAAATCAAAGCTTAGCGACCGGGAAAGTCCGGGCACAGGAATATTTCTGATCAGCCAGCCGCTGGCATTGAACAGGCTTACCGATAAAATAGGGTGCTGAGCTTGGATACGTACCTTTCCGTTTGATGGGTTGGGATACATCTTAAACGAGGATGCTTTTTGTCGGGAGACATCCGTATAAGAACTTTTTGCCGCTTTTTCACCCATCAGTACCGGTGTTTTGTCAGCAGCAGCATAATAGGATTTAAACCGGTCGATTTCGGTAGAACTGTAACCAAACATATGTTCCAGCCATTTGGAAGAAACCGTTTGGTATTAAACCACCACGCCCAAAGGACGTGGTGGTTTAATTATAACTTGGAAAATCAAAAGAAAACAGGCAATAAAAAACCTGACTCAGAACATCTTGGCTGTTACCTAAAATATTATTTGGCTCTCGTTTGCCTGTAAAACCGGGCTGAAATCCCGGGCTGATTGAAAATTAAATTAAAATCTTAAGGGTTTTTAAAAACAACAAAATTGTTTGGAAACTCCTCTTCAATTTCTTTTTTTAGCATTTCTTCGATTTGTGCATAAGCGTTTAGCTGAAAAACAACGCAACATGCTTTGGCTGTTTTAACTGAGTGCATATAAACTTCAAATTCCTTTGCCGGTTCATTATATTTTATTCCGGCAATTAAATTCATTTGGGTAACCGAAGTTCCGTTTTCGGGGTCCTTTACCCGGTCTAAAATATCAGCTAATTTATTTCTCACTTCTTTTCTCATCTCCCAAAAATAAGAATATCTGATAAATAAACATTGTTATTACCGGAAACCACCGCAACCCCTGTTTCTGCGCATTCGCATCATACCATTGTACTGCGGAGTGTCTTTTTCCAGCGTTTTCAGCCAGAAGTAGATACTGCTTTTTTCCTGGTGACTCAAAAACGCAAAAGAGGGCATATAGCAGGGTCCCATATTCAAAACCGCCTCAAAACGAGGAATATCCAAATACCGGGTAACACCGGCCAAAACCGGCGGACGCATGCCCATCCTGCGCTGACCTGGAGGCTGTGGGTCACCAAGTTTGGCTTTGTGGCAGCGCGAACAGTTGGCCACAAAGAGGTTTCTTCCCAGTTCCTCGGGAGTAAGTTGTGTCTGTACATGGCTTTCCGTATTTTCGCCATACAGAAATCCCACCAGCGCATTTCTTTCCGCATCAGACAAATATGAAAACGAAGGCATATTGTTACGGCCTGTTTTTAACAAGTCAGCGATCTGTGTCCTGGTCATTCGTGTTTTCACCTCTTTCAATGAAGGAAAAGCCGGCGGATTGCCGCTGAGATCAATGCCATGGCAAACAGCGCAGTTTTTTTGGAAGAGCGCTGCTCCGGTAATGGCTGTTGCCGAATCTTCCGATTTTACAGTTTGTGCTTCCGGGGGCTTGTAAGTAGTAAAACCGTACAGTAGCATGATAAATCCGATAACAATGGTGATGATAATTGTTTTCATGAGTTTATTAATTTGTGAAAAAGAACAGTTAACAATTACGGTAGAAATTACTTCCCCTTTAAAACGCGTGTGGCATTCAGTATTGCTATCAAAGCTAC
>CAYYOW010000207.1:0-2817 GCA_964473395.1 uncultured Lentimicrobiaceae bacterium
TTTTGCTGCATGAAAGTATTCCCGAGATTATACCATGCATTGGCTTTATATTCGGGAGTTTTGGTCTTTTGAATCAGATTTTTAAAAAAGTTCTCGGCCCCTTTATAATTTTTCTCCTGATAAACGGCATCACCAAGGTTAAAAGTACTCTTTTCGTATTTTGGATTTTTTGCCTGTGCTTTACGATATTGCACCTCAGCCTCGGAAAATTTCTTCTGCTCATACAGTTTATTTCCCTTACGTACGAGTGTCTTGACACTCTGTGCCGAAGCTCCCGCCGAAAGAAGTCCCAGCATCAGGATAAAAAGCAGTTTTATTTTTTGTCTCTTTCTCATTTTCCAAAAAAATCAATTTTTTCAGCCCACTTCGATTTACGCTCAATTAGCAACAATTCCACAACAAGAAAGAGGATAGCAATGGCGAGAAACAGTTGAAAATGATGCGCATAGTCCGTAAACTGCTTTGTGGCCAGTTCCTGTTTTTGAATGTGGTTGATATTTTTCAAAATTTTCGTCAGCCCCACACTGGCATTGTTGGCACGGGCATAAGTTCCATGACCAGCATTGGCAATTTCCTGCAACATCTGTTCATTCAACTTGGTAATCACCACCTTCCCTTGTTTGTCTTTTAAAAAAGTCCGGTTACCCTGGGCATCGTAAACAGGAATCGGTGCTCCTTCGGGCAGTCCCATGCCAATGGTAAATACTTTAATGCCTTTTTCAGCAGCACTTTTGGCAGCCAAAAAAGGATTACCCTGGTGGTTTCCGCCATCTGTGATAATGATAATCGCCTTATTGTGTTTATTCTTTTCAAAAGATGTTGTAGCTAAATTGATGGCCGAGCCAATGGCTGTTCCCTGCACGGGAACAATTTTGGTATCCACAGACGACAGAAAAAGCTTTGCAGCAGAATAATCGGTTGTAAGCGGGAGTAGCTTATAAGCACGTCCCGCAAAAACTATCAGTCCGATACGGTCGCCATCCAGCTTATCTATCAGATTAGAGATAGCCATTTTGGCACGGCTCAGCCGGTCGGGTTTTATGTCTTCAGCAAGCATGGAGTTGGACACATCCAAAGCGATATACAAATCAATGCCTTTTCGTTTCACGGTTTCCACTTTTGTACCCACCTTGGGATCAATAATGCCGGTAATTAGAAAAAACAGGGCAAAGAGCAGTAGTAAAAATCGCAAGGCCGGCCGTGTAGCAGACTGATGTCTTATCAGGTGTTCCATCAGCAACTTGTCACCGAATCGTTTCGTTGTCCGCCTCTTCCAGCCTTTAAAAAGCCAGTAAATCAGAATAAAAAACAGCAACAGCAGGTAAGCCCAAAAAAACCCTATATGTTCAAATTGAATCATTTCTCTCTTTTTGTTTTACGGTAACCTTCTAAAAAATAAATACCTTAAACTTATCTCCAGCACAAAAATCAACAGAGCCGCAAGTGCAAACGGGAAATACAGTTCATATTTTTTGCGGAACTGCTGTACGTTAATTTTAGATTTCTCCAGCTTATCAATCTCCTTGAATATAGCGCTCAGCTTATTATTATTATTGGCGCGAAAATACTTGCCACCGGTTTCCTTAGCAATCTCTTTCAATAGCACCTCATCAATCTGTACTTTCATTTGCTGCATTCTGATACCATAAGGGGTCTGTACCGGATAAGGAGCATAGCCATACGAACCTATGCCAATGGTGTAAACACGTATTCCGTACATTTTAGCAAGTTCGGCAGCCGTTTCCGGATCGATGGCGCCGGAATTGTTCACACCGTCAGTGAGTAGCACAATTACTTTCGAGCGTGCTTTCGAATCTTTCAGCCGGCTTACTGCCGTGGCCAGGCCATCACCAATAGCTGTACCATCCTGTATCATACCGCTTTGTACTTGTCTCAGAAGCTTTTTAAGGACGGAATGGTCAAGGGTAAGCGGAGCTTGCGTAAAGGCAACGCCACTGAAAATCACCAACCCAATGCGGTCGTTTGGGCGGCCATCGATAAACTGTGCAGCAATTTTTTTGGCTGCGCCAATACGGTCGGGCTGGAAATCGCGGGCACGCATACTCCCCGATACATCCAATGCTATTACAATGTCAATACCTTCAATGTTGATATTGCTCTTTGAGGATATCTTCTGTGGGCCGGCCAGCGCGATAATTAGCAACGTCAATGCCAGCATACGAAGTACGAACAAGCTGTGAATAAGACGCGTTTTCAATGAAGGCGAAGTTCCTTCAAAAGGTTTCAGCCCCGAAAAAAGCAACTCCGGCGTACTTTTGCGAAAGCGATACACATACCAGGCTATCAGTAGCGGTATCAGCAGCAGCAGATAAAAATAATCCGGATTTCTCCATGTCTCAATACCAAACATCGCTATTTCTCCTCCTTATTTTCCGGTTTCACTTTTTCTTCCGTTTGTGTTTTGGTTTCGGCCGGTGTATTTTCCTCTCCGGTTTCAGCCGATGTTTCCTGCGGCACAACTTTAGTTTCGTTCACAAAGTCAACACAATAGTTCAGGCTGGTATCGTTTTCCAGCGGTGAAGGCTTCAGTTTGGCAAATTTCACTAAGTCGGCCAACTCGAAAGCACTTTGTACTTTGGACAGTACTTCTTTGTTCACTGCCGGTTCTTTTCCCAGATTTTGAATAATCTCTCCCGAGGTCATTTCACGAGCATCAAACCGAAAACGCCTTGCCACATAAACACGCATAATGTCTGTGATGGCCGAGTGGTAAGCCTTTAACTTGCCAGCCTGCCACATTCTGGAAAGCCGCACTTCTTCGAGCCGCTGAATGGCTTCTTCATACGGAGGCAGTTT
>CAYYOW010000208.1:0-2796 GCA_964473395.1 uncultured Lentimicrobiaceae bacterium
AAATCACTGACAATGACTATTCTTATTGAAAACATAAAAAAGCTGGTACTCACCGAAGATAAGCCACGCAAATTTGTAAGCGGCAAGGCAATGGCCCGACTGAACAGTATCGAAAATGGCTGGCTGCTGATTCGCGAAGGGAAGATTGCAGACTTTGGCAGCATGAAAAGTATAGACAAAAGTAGTGTGCTTTTTGAAACAGAGGAAGTTAAAGTTATTGATGCCACCGGAAAACTGGTTTTTCCATCTTTTGTGGATTCACACACACATTTGGTTTATCCCGCTTCACGCGAAATTGAATACGTGGACAAGATAAAAGGCCTTTCTTATGAAGAAATTGCCAGACGTGGCGGTGGTATCCTGAATACGGCGCGGAAAATGAAAGATATTCCGGAAGATGAATTGTACCGGCAGGCCATGCAGCGGTTAGAGGAAATCATTGCTTATGGGACCGGTGCCGTGGAAATAAAAAGCGGCTATGGCCTGAGCACAGAAAGCGAGCTGAAGATGCTGCGGGTGATTAAACGGCTGAAAAAAGATTCGCCGCTGACCATCCGTGCCAACTTCCTCGGCGCCCACGCTGTTCCTGCAGAATACAAAGGCCGGCAGACAGAATATGTTGATAAAGTGATCAACGAAATACTCCCACAGGTAGCCGAAGAAGGGCTGGCAGATTTTGTGGATGTATTTTGCGACAAAGGATTTTTCACCGTTGAAGATACCGAGCGTATTCTCGAAGCAGGTCAAAAACACGGGATAAGAGGAAAAATACATGCTAACGAGCTGGACTATTCCGGTGGTATCCAGGTCGGAGTAAAATACAATGCCCTGTCGGTAGATCATTTGGAATACACCGGCGATGCTGAAATAGAAGCTCTGCTCAACTCCGAAACCATGCCGACCATTTTGCCCGGAGCCGCTTTCTTCCTCGGAATGGTGTATGCGCCGGCACGCAAGATGATTGATGCCGGACTTCCGGTAGCCATGGCCAGCGATTTCAATCCTGGTTCGGCACCTTCCGGAAACATGCAGTTTATCCTTTCCATGGCCAGCATAGCTTACCGGTTGTTGCCCGAAGAAGCACTTTATGCTACCACGCTCAACACTGCTTATGCCATGGGCATCAGCGATAAGCTGGGAAGCATTGCCCGTGGAAAAATTGCCAACATTTTTATCACCAAAGTAATTCCCGGTATCGAGTTTATGCCCTATGCTTTTGGCAGTAACAAAGTGGAAACCGTTATCTTAAACGGAGAAGTTATCAAGCAGGAAATATGCTAATTTTGCAGGAAAATTTTAAAAAACACCCCTAAAAAATATGAAGCAATTAATTGAATGTGTTCCCAACTTTAGTGAAGGCCGTGACATGTCGGTCATAAAACAGATTACTGATGAGATAGAAAAAGTCGAAGGTATCAAGTTGCTGGATGTGGATCCCGGTGCTGCTACTAACCGTACAGTAGTAACGCTTGTTGGCACGCCTGATGAAGTCATTGAAGCAGCCTTCCTGGCTGTAAAAAAAGCTGCCGAAATCATCGATATGCGGCACCACAAAGGCGAACATCCCCGTTTTGGAGCTACCGATGTATGTCCGTTGGTGCCGGTGGCCAATATCACCATGGAAGAAACCGTGGAATATGCCCGTAAGCTGGCCAAACGTCTTGGCGAAGAGCTTGAAATTCCCATCTATTGTTATGAAAATGCCGCTTTTACCGAAGAGCGAAAAAATTTAGCCAACTGTCGTTCGGGCGAGTACGAAGGACTAACCGAAAAACTGTCCGATACACACTGGGAACCAGATTTCGGCCCGGCAGAATTCAATGAAAAGGTAGCTGGAACCGGCGCCACAGCTGTTGGCGCCCGTGATTTTCTGGTGGCTTTCAACGTAAACCTGAACACCACTTCCACGCGCCGTGCCAATGCTATTGCTTTTGATGTGCGCGAACGCGGGCGAGCAAAAAGGGTGGGTAATCCCGTAACGGGAAAAATTATGAAAGATGAAAACGGTAAGCCTGTGATGGTTCCCGGTTCGCTTAAAGCTGTGAAAGCCATTGGCTGGTACATCGAAGAGTATGGTGTTGCACAAATCTCAATGAACCTTACCAACATCAGCATCACGCCGGCGCATGTGGCCTTTGACGAGGTTTGTAAAAAAGCTGATGCACGTGGCATCCGTGTTACCGGTTCGGAACTGGTGGGACTGATACCGCTGGAAGCCATGCTGGAAGCTGGACGCTATTTTCTGCGGAAGCAAAAACGCTCGGTAGGTGTTGACCGTGATGAGTTGCTAAAGATTGCCATCAAGTCCATGGGGCTGGACGATTTGAAACCTTTTGACCCGAAAGAACGCATTATTGAATTTCTGTTGGAAGAACCGGGCAAAAAGCTGGTGGATATGAGCCTGACAGATTTTGCCAACGAAACAGCTTCCGAGTCACCGGCACCGGGAGGGGGTTCCATTTCGGCCTATGTTGGCACTTTGGGCGTTTCACTGGGAACCATGGTTGCCAACCTCTCGGCACACAAACGCGGCTGGGACGACCGCTGGGAAGATTTTTCCGACTGGGCCGAAAAAGGACAATATTTCAAAGATAAGTTGTTGCGCCTGGTGGACGAAGATACCCAGGCTTTTAACAAAATAATGGATGCTTTCGGCCTCCCCAAAAAAACAGAAGAGGAGAAAAAAGTGCGAAAAGAAGCCATAGAAGAGGCCTCGAAACAGGCCATGGAAATTCCGTATAAGGTGATGGAAACTGCCCTAAGCTCCATAGCTGTAATGCGTGCTATGGCCGAAAA
>CAYYOW010000209.1:0-2790 GCA_964473395.1 uncultured Lentimicrobiaceae bacterium
AAGCGGCCACGCCTTCCAGCCGGTCGAGCAGCGTGTTGGCTTCCACCCGCGGAAAGGAGATGCTCAGTGTGTTGGGCAGCCGTTTGCCGGGATGGCCGTTCAACTTAATTCCGGGCAGCGCCTCTTTGAGCAGCTTATGAAGATAATCACGGGTTTTCCGATAATGTTCCCTATTTTCCTGCAAATGTTCATTGGCAATTTCACAGGCCTTTCCCAGACCCACAATTTCTAGTACATTTTCGGTACCGGCACGCAGGTTCTGTTCGTGGTCGGCACCGTGGATCAACTTTTCAAGATGCACCCCCCTGCGAATGAACAAAGCGCCAATACCTTTGGGTGCATAGAGCTTATGTCCTGCAATACTCAGCAGATCCACGTTCATTTTTGCCACGTCCACCGGAATTTTCCCCAATGACTGTGCCGCATCGCTGTGGAAAAAGATGCCTTTTTCGCGGGCAATTTTCCCGATTTCTTCCACTGGCTGAATGCTGCCCACCTCATTGTTGGCATGCATCACGGTAATCAGAATGGTTTCGGGACAGATGGCCGCTTTCAGCGCTTCTATTTTGACAATACCAAATTCATCCACAGGAATAGTGGTGACTTCAAAACCTTGTGTTTCGAGATAACGGCACACCTCAAATACGGCCGGATGCTCCACTGCCGAGGTGATAATGTGGTTTCCTTTTTGCCTGTTGGCCAGCGCAATACCTTTAATGGCAAAGTTGTTTGATTCTGTTCCGCCGCTGGTGAAGACAATCTCTGCCGGGTCGCAGTTGATAAGCTCGGCTACCTGACGGCGGGCTTTTTCCACAGCTATTTTGGTTTTTACGCCATAAGTGTGTACGCTGGAAGGATTTCCGAAATAAGCTTCGAGATACGGTCGCATAGCATCTGCCACCTCTTTGGCAATGGGGGTTGTGGCGTTATAATCGAGATAAATGGGATTCTTCATAAGTTTTAAAGACTATCTGGAAATATTAAATTGATGAGAGGTTTGCAGTTTCTGGTAAATCGTAGAATGTGCTTGAGTAGTTCCGTATAGTGTTTAGACATATCCCGTTTCTTCTAAAATGTGTGAACCGATATGCTTACTTAAACCATTTTTTGTAACGACCTCAACTTTATAGCCTTCAAAAGCTTTTTCAAGCAAGTCATAAACAGCCATGAGGTTATCATAAGTCTCCTGCTTGGGTAAAAAGTCGACCAAAATGTCAATATCACTCTCCTGGTGTTGGGAGTTTTTTACATAGGAACCAAACAAACCAATACTACTAACCCCAAAACGGGAAAAATGCGTTCTCTGATTTTGAAGTGTCTTTAGTATTTCTTCTTTTTTCAACATAATTCCTGTTTCTTCAAAAGTATAAAAAATTCAATTTTAGTATGATGCTTATTTTAAAATGCAAGTCGTATTCCAAAAATATTCTGAAAAGTTATTTCATTATAAGCATTTTAACAAGGTCTGATATTTTTCCGGCATTTTCTTCCGGCTCATCTTTATCCACTTCCAACGTAAAAATATTTTCCTGTGGCCGCTGCGAAGTACCGTGGGCATAAGCTTTGTCGTAATAGCGTAAAGTAAGCCCGGCTACGGATTGCATATCCCCGTTTTCCAATGCTTTCAGCGCTTCCTTCAAATACTGGCCGCCGAGGCGTTCCCTGATTTTCACCAACTGTTCTTCCAGTTCTTCTTTTTTAAATCCGCCATATTCTTTTACCAGCCGTTTTTCGCGTTCGGGTTTTGGGACAATGATTTTTATCAAAGGGGCTTTTCGTAATTGGAAAAACAATGAATCAGGCAAAACACATTTTCCCAGTTGCCGGCTTTCGTCTTCCACCCAAAGTCTTTTCTCAAAATCAAATTTCCTCCAGACATCGGCGAGGTTGTTCTCAAACTGCTCGTTAGTAGGTTGTGATTCCTGCCCCAGCGGACCGAAAACCGAGCCTTTGTGATGGGCAATACCTTCTGTGTCAAGAAATTGTTCTCCCTGCTTTTCCAGTATTTTCAAAATATCCGTTTTGCCACTACCGGTAAAACCTCCCAGCACAAGCATTTTCACCGGACGGGAAAACTGCTCGCGAATGTATCGGCGATAAGCTTTGTAGCCTCCTTCCAAAGTGTAAGCTTTCATACCGGCAGTCTCGAAAAGCCAGGCCATGCTGCCTGAGCGCATACCACCCCGCCAGCAGTGAACCAGAATTTTCTTTTTTGGTGCCAGTCTTTTGACCCGTTTTACGAAGTCGGCCAGCTTGGGCCCCACTATTTCCAAACCGAGTTGAACGGCATGCTCCCTACCTCCTTTTTTGTAACCAATACCAACAATAGCTCTCTCTTCATTATCGAACAACGGAATATTCACCGCTCCGGGAATATGTCCCTGTGCAAATTCTGCCGGCGAACGCACATCCATTAGCGGTAGCGTATCGGTCAGCGGTAGGAACTTTTCTATGGGAAGGATTTGTGCCATCGTTCTATTTTAATCGTGCAAAGTTAAAATATTTGGAGGCGCAGAGGAAGCCTGTTATTTTGGGCGGTTTCAATAACAAAAACAAACGAAAATTCCCTTAAATAAGATCAACGTTTCAAAGCAGGCAACAGTTCACTTTCAATAAACCGAAGCGGAAACTGCCAGCCTTTATCTTTCGGAAACCAGGATGTTATGGCGATGACAGTGTGGAGAGCCGGCATGGTCACAATATACTGTCCACCATAACCCAAGGCAATGATAGATGGGAAAGACCTGCCGTTTGAAACCAAAGTGCGTTGCCAGAAAAGATAGCCATATC
>CAYYOW010000210.1:0-2779 GCA_964473395.1 uncultured Lentimicrobiaceae bacterium
GCTTTTGAACTTTCAAAAGTAGAAAAAATCAGAGAAGAGCCATTGGGATGGTAGTCTTTCACGAGAAGTGATCATTTGCGTGGAGCAAAGGTCTTTGTGTTTCATTTCTCTTCATCAGGATGTTGGCCAGCGAAAGGTGATTATTATCCGGGAAATAAGTTTAACGAAATTTTCCATCCGGCGACAAGGTGCCAGAAGTCCTTTTTTCAATTATTCATTATTTCCTTTGGTATTTCTTCTTCTTTGAAATCAGATTTCAATTGAAAATTGGTATGTTTCTTTGTTACTTTAAAATTGTATTCCGGATATTGGTAAACGGGCGAGCGCCCTTCTGTTTCATTCAATGAATACCCCCAGATAGTTTGGTATTCCCTGATGTTTTGCCCCATACTCTCCACTTGCCTCAGGTATCTTGCAACAGATTTTGATTCGATAATAAACACATCCCCTGTCGTTTTTATCATAGGGCTGTGGTTCCGGCTTTTATCGTACTTGAACCGAAGGATTCTCCTGCCATCGCTCGTTATACCGATAGTTCTGAACCCCAGGCTCTTACCAAGTCCGGGCAGATTCATAATATTGCGGTCAGTAGCCAAAAAGGGTAAGCCCTCTTTTTCTCTTAAAAGTTGAATTAGTTGCGGAACCCCGGTGGCATAGTGATGCACTTTCTGTAGCTCATCACGATACTTTGCTGGAATATTTCCAAGATATTTCTCTTCGGTTTTTTCCTGTACCATACGGGCATTGGTGGCAAAATTGGAGTAGTTCTCCATAAAACCCTTTACCGAAAAAGTATAATATGGCAGCACTCCGATATCGTTCAACACTTTCCGCAGTTTGGCAGTATGACCACGCAGCGAAGCTGCTGTTATAAAAACCTGCTGATTGACTATCAGCCATCCGGCACCGATAAGCTTTTGGATACCCTCCCTTGTCTCCGGGGTAATTTCCATAGCCGATTCGATATGGGTTTGAATGATAAATTGCTGAATACCAATGGCTTTTGCCTTGTTTTTAAAATCGGCAAGAATAGACACCAAACTATCGGTGATTCGTTGCGGCAAATAAACCGGCATCCGCGTTCCTAACCTGACACGAACAATCTCGGCATATTTTTCACCATTCCCTCTCTTTTTATTGGCTTCTTTTTTCCGCAGAGCCATGTCATAAACGGCATCTAAAATTTGTTGTAACGATTCATCCGAGTTCATAAAAGCATCGCCACCCGTAATGAGGATGTCACGCAGATGAGTATCATTCTCAAAATAATCCATAAGCAGGCGCATTTTATCCGGCCATTTCAAGGCAGGCTGAAGCTTTTTCAGATTAAAATTGAAATGTCCGTTTTGAAAATCGTACATACGCTGACACGAAACACAAAGTCCGGCACAGGCACGGCCGGTGGTGTCGGGGATGAAGATGGCCACATCAGGATAGCGGCGGTGAATGTTATAATAAGCAGGCAGAAGCCAGCCGGCAGCATTGGGTTCTCCCGGTTGTATGATGTCTTCCTTTTCCCAGGCTACAATGTGTCCAAAGGAGTCGATAAGCTTTTGGCTGGGGAAAAGATAGTCGCGAACAGCTTTGTCGGCCACCGGCGATTGTGGATTGTTATGCTCCGAAAGAAGTGAGAGATAATGCGGGTTTACAAACAGAGGAATTCCTTTTTTGCGGGCTTCGTAAAGTCGTTTAAGGGTTTTCTCCGACAGTGAATTGCCCAGCATCTCGTTGAGTAAACCGGGATGCCGGATGGCAAAAGTCAGATGAAAACGGTAGTCGTTCCACCATTCATTTACCTGCTGGTATTTTTCGTTGAAAGTACTTGCCGGTTTGAATTGAAAACGACGGCTCTTTTGCAGACCAAGGTCAATATTTTGAATAATTTTCCGGATGATACGGTCTTTGTTGAACTTCCGTTCCTCTATTATTTTTTTATCTAACCCCGAAGGATGACGCGCCATCCACCGGAGGAGTTTCTCTTTGTCCGGAATATTCCTCTCCAATTTCCCATTTAGTTGGCGAAAAAGATAAAGCATATCCAGGAAAAAAGCCTTGTTGCTGTCGCCTTTTCCGAAACGAATGGCCAGCCAGAGAATCTTGACAGGCTCATTGCGGATAACTTTTCCCAAAAGATTGGGGTCGGCAAACTGCCTGCCTTCATGCTCCAGATAATCCATGAGCCTGATGGCAGCATAATCGGGCCATGATAGTTTTCCAAATGTTTTCGGCAGGTTGTTTTTGTAATAATCGAAAGCGGCAGGATGATCTTTGAAATAGTCTGTCAGCCACAGATGAAAGCGGGTTTTAGCATCTTCAAAAGTCTCTGCCCTTTTAAAAACCCGTAGTAAAAAGGGATTTTCTTTTGTAATTCTTTGGACGATTTGCAATACATCCGGTTGTAGGTTGATATTTCCCCAATATGTATCCATCATTTATACTTTTTTATTATCAATTTAAGGATGGGAAATATAATGAAATCTTTTTACTTTTTCAAATTTATTTTATGTTTATTCCTTTCCTCGTCCGTATTAAAAATACGGACGAGTCTGGCTCTTCTTCCGTCATGGCGATGAGCATTGTGTTATCCGGTGGGAAGCACGAAGAAGCCATCTCTTTGTTTTAACGACCGCCCCTGGCCGGAAAGATGTCAAACTTTTTTACCTTTGTTCGTTCATGCAACCGGTATTTGATACACATATAACTTACCTGAAGGGTGTAGGCCCTCGAAAGGCGGAATTGCTGTCCGAAGAGTTCAACATTCGTACCTTTGGCGACCTGC
>CAYYOW010000211.1:0-2714 GCA_964473395.1 uncultured Lentimicrobiaceae bacterium
ATTTTAAAAATGTATATACCCGCTGGGATTCTATTTATGAGAACAAAGGATGGGGAACCATTTATCTTGGAAACCACGACCAGCCACGTATGGTTACCCGTTGGGGAAACGACACTCCACAATTTCGGGCACTATCTTCAAAAATGCTGACTACTTTCCTGATGACCATGCGTGCAACTCCTTTCTATTATTTTGGAGATGAGTTGGGGATGACAAATATCAAATTTGACAGCATTAAAGATTATGAGGATATTGAAACGCTGCACGAGTACCAACATCTAAAAAATACCGGAGGTAACCTTAAGAAATTTTTGGATAATCAAAAAATGGTGGCAAGAGATAACGGACGTACGCCATTCCAATGGGATACTACCCGTAATGCCGGATTTACCACCGGGCATCCCTGGTTAAAAGTGAATCCAAATTATAAGACCATAAATGTTGCAGCGGAAGAACGAAATCCCAATTCCGTATTAAATTATTTTAAGAAAATCATCCGGCTGAGAAAGGAGAATCTTGTTTTAATATATGGGAAATACACCCTTCTTGATAAAGAGAATCCGGATGTTTACGCTTATACCCGCGAATTAAACGGAAAAAAAATCCTGGTGCTTTTAAACTTCACCACCCACAAAGCACAGGGAAACCTCTCGTTCGACATGAGCAAGGCCAAACTCTTAATTGACAACTACAGCACTGTGCCAGATGCTAATGCGGTGAAAACCTTTATGTTGCGCCCATATGAAGCTGCGGTGTTTGAGCTTAGATAAAAATTGGGTTCCTTTAACTTCGGAGGGTCTGTTGTGCCCTCCGAAGTTTTTATACTGAGGCTACTTAAATTTTGAAAAGTAAATTCAAATATAGCAGAAGATAAGCCGCTCTCATTTTTGCACTTTACAATAGAAGCGGTATAATAAACAAATTAGTTAATTTTGGGAACTCTATTTGTGAGAAATACAGGTTCTCGTAATTTTTTAAATAACAGATTAGCGATGAAAAAGTATAATTATCCCGGTATGATTTTGTTGATGAGTGTACTATTATTAGCCGGATCGTGTAAGTATTCTGTTCATATTTCAACAAAAAGCCTGTATAACGAATTGGTTACCCGGGTCGAAATGCAACAGGTTTTTCCTCAACCGAAGACTTTTATCAATTCTATTCCAAAAGTTTCAATTGATTCCATTGCAAAGCAATATGAATTACAGAAAACTAAAAGTGATTTTAACCTTAAATCATTTGTGCTAACCTATTACCAGCTGCCTTCGGCAGTGTCAACAACATACAAATCAGATACAAATGTCTCGGTTAGCACACACATTAATCGCTTATGGACTGTATTAACGCGCAGCGACACTTCAGCTAAAGGCAGCCTGATTCCTTTGCCTTATCCATATATTGTTCCCGGAGGTAGATTTACCGAAGTATATTATTGGGACAGCTATTTTACTTTTTTGGGATTACAAACAGACAAGCGTTTCGACATGATTAATGACATGGTTGGGAATTTTGCTTATCTAATTGACAAATACGGTTTTATTCCCAACGGAAATCGCACATATTTTCTTTCAAGGTCTCAACCGCCTTTCTTTTCATTCATGGTTGAATTGCTGGCTAAAATTAAAGGTGATTCGGTAATTGTTCGTTATCTGCCCGAGTTGAAAAAAGAGTATGCCTATTGGATGAAAGGGTCGGAACAGCTAAGTAAGACAAACAGAGCAGTTAAGAATACGGTGTTATTAGAAAACGGGCAAATACTAAATCGCTATTGGGATTACGATGCCGCACCCAGACCTGAAGCTTTTCGTACCGACTCCATAAATGCGCTTTCCGCCAAACAAGGATATAAAAGCTATTACCGTAATATCCGGTCGGCTTGTGAATCGGGCTGGGATTTTAGCAGCCGGTGGCTTAAAGATGGCCATTCCCTTAAAACCATTGAAACAACAAATATTCTTCCTGTTGACTTGAATGTCTTGCTTTGGAACCTGGAGGATGTTATTTCAAAAGGAGCTTTGTTGAGTAATGATACCATCCTGTCTAAGAAATTCAGACAAAAGGCAAATATCAGAGCTAAGCTGATACGTACCCTTTTTTGGGACAAAAAGGCCGGCTTTTTTATGGATTACAATTTTAAGACCCGGAAACTTACACAACGTCTTTCTCTTGCCGGTGTTTTTCCGTTATTTGTTCCTCTCGCAACTCAGGATCAGGCAAAACAGGTGGCGCAAAAACTTAAAAACGATTTTCTGTTTAAATACGGGTTAACCACCACTTTAACCAAAACAGGTCAACAATGGGATTATCCCAATGGTTGGGCTCCTTTACAATGGGTTAGTATCAAAGGACTCAATAATTATCATTATAATAAACTTGCCAAAGAAATTGCTGTGAGATGGGTAAAAGGCAATGTGGAATGGTACAAAAAAACAGGAAAACTCGTTGAAAAATATAATGTGGTAACAGGCATAAAGGGTCAGGGAGGAGAGTATCCCGGGCAGGATGGTTTTGGCTGGACAAATGGTGTTCTGCAAAAGTTGATGTATGAATACCATATACAACAGTAAATATTATAACTATTTAAAATTAGGTTTTTCATTAATATAAAAAAGAAAGAAATATGCTAAAAGAAGAAAAGTATAACAAAAACCTCGTGGTAGTTATCGCAGCTATAGCAGCCACCGGAGGCTTACTCTTCGGGTTCGATACCGGGG
>CAYYOW010000212.1:0-2710 GCA_964473395.1 uncultured Lentimicrobiaceae bacterium
AAATTTGACACCCTTTTAAACGAATAATATCATGGAACAAAAAATAGAACCTCAGGAATTACAACTTTCAAAGGGGGATTTTAAAAGCGATCAAATGGTAAAATGGTGTCCCGGTTGCGGCGACCATGCCATTTTAAAGTCAGTGGAAAATGTTTTCCCTTTGGTGGGACAGAAAATGGGTTATAAAAAGGAGGATTTTGTCGTTGTTTCCGGTATCGGATGCTCCTCACGGTTTCCTTATTATATGAATACTTATGGAATCCATGGTATCCACGGACGTGCTGCTGCCCTCGCTATGGGTATTAAACTCACCAATCCCAAACTGAGTGTCTGGATGATTAGCGGTGACGGCGACTCCATGGCTATCGGCGGGAACCATTTTATTCATATTGCCAGACGAAACCCCGACATCAATTATTTGATGTTTAACAATGAAATTTACGGATTGACCAAAGGGCAGTATTCACCGACTACTCCCAAAGGACAAAAAACCAAGACCTCCCCACAGGGAAGCTTTGAAACACCTTTCAATCCTGGCGAACTGGTTATAGGCGCTCGTGGAAAATTCTTCGCCCGTGTGGTAGATACCAACCCCAAGCTGATGCAAAAGGTCTTTCTCGAAGCTGCTTTGCATCATGGCACTTCTATTGTCGAAATCCTGCAAAACTGTATTATTTTTAATAATAAAATTCATGCTCTGATTACCGGCAGGGAGACGAAGGACAACAATCAGTTGATTCTGGAAGCCGGTAAACCTATGATCTTCGGAAAAGAGAAAGACAAGGGAATTGTTCTTGAAGGAACCCGTCTGAAAACAGTTGTTATTGGCGAAAACGGGGTTACAGAGGACGATATTCTTGTTCACGATCCTACTACTGAAGATGCCGGTATCCACATGATGCTGGCCAGTATGGCGCCTCCGGAATTGCCGGCTGCTCTTGGTGTTATCCGTTCGGTGAAAGCCGAAACGCTGGAAGATGCTGTTTGGAATTCGGTTGAACATGAAAAAGAAGTTTCCCCGTACAAAAATGTTGACGACCTGCTCAACAGCGGAAATACCTGGGAAATAGAATAATCTGTTTTCCCGTTGATGAAATAAAAAAAGCTGCTTTCGGGCAGCTTTTTTTGTTTTGGGATTGAAATGAACCCAATATCCTGTCCTGATCTTTTCAGGAGTAAGACCTCCTGAACGAACTCAGGTTACTACAATCCTTCCAACAGCTTCCCGAGGTACGCTCCGGCTTTCAACATACGGCTACCGTACCAACTGAAAATTTCACCATCCACAAGCAGTACTTTCTTATCCGGATATTCCTTCTGTAATTCCTGCCGGTGTTTCTCCTTAAACGGGAAAGGTTCCGAAGAAAGTAAAAGAAACTCCGCCCGGTGAAAATCCGCTTCCGTAACTTCCGGATAACGGCCTTCTGCCACATTCTCAAAACCGCATTTGTTTAACATTTCGTTGATGAAAGTCTGTGTGCCGGCGGCCATCCAGGGCTTTCTCCATATCAGATAAAGACATCTTCTTTTAGGTAAAACTCTCGGAATCAGGGCAAAACTGTTTTTAATTTCTTCTACCAGCTGTACGGCTTCTTTTTCCTTGTCCAACAGCTTTCCCAGCGTGCGCATCATGTCAAAAGCATCTGCTTCATGTACAACATCAAATAAAACAACCGGTAGTTTCTCAGCCAGTTTTAAAATCTCCGCTTTGTCATTTTCTTCTCTGACAGCAACCACCACATCCGGGTTCAGGCCGATAACCGTCTCATTATCAAAATTTTTGGTGCCTCCCACTGTTGTGGTTTCCTTCCGAATGTCTTCCGGATATTTACAAAAACGGGTAACACCTGCCAAAGTTTTTTTCGCGCCAAGCGATGCAATCGTTTCCGTGAGCGATGGCACGAGAGAGACAACCCTGCGGACAGGTCCTATCTTGTTGGTTTCTTTGGTGTTATTACCATTTATTAACATAATAATTTCAAAATGAGAATTATAGTTTTGGCGTGAAATTAATGATTTATTTTGCAGAAAATAAAAACTATGGGACGAAAAGTAAAGATTGTTGCAACGCTGGGCCCTGTGACCGATAACAGGGAGAGTGTTTACCAACTGATAAAAGCCGGAGTAAATGTTTTTCGACTGAACTTCTCTTACGGTACACACAAAAGTCATTATGAAAGCTTTAAGCTTATCAGACAATGTGCTGCTGAACTGGGAAAAGAAGTTGCTATCATGCAGGATATTTGTGGTCCGAAAATCCGTATCAAAGGGATGAAAGACATCCGCGAGGTAAACAAAGGCGACAAGCTGGTCATGTCTAAAAAAGCGGCTGGTGAAGCTTTTTCCATCACCTATCCCCACATTATCGACCAGCTGGAAGAGGGTGATGAAGTCTATTTTGCCGATGGAACCGTCAAATCGAAAGTGGAAAAGAAGACGGACGATACGCTGGTGCTTTGTGCCATCACCAGTGGCCAGCTGCGGGAAGGTAAAGGAGTCAACATCCCCAAATCGGGGATAAAGATGTCGGCGCTAACCGAAAAAGACAAAGCCGACCTTAAATTTGCCGCTGAAATCGGCATTGACATCGTGGCTGTCTCTTTTGTGGAAACTGCTGAAGATGTTCTCGAAGCCCGGAAAATACTTACCGGCAACGGCTCGGATGCCTGGGTCATTGCCAAGATTGAACGGAAATCGGCCATGAAAAATT
>CAYYOW010000213.1:0-2690 GCA_964473395.1 uncultured Lentimicrobiaceae bacterium
TTTCCTAAATTCGCAGCTTGATTCGACTCAAAAAATGGATTTATGAATACTTTTAAGAAACTAAATAACCGCGTTGGCTGGGGCGTTTTTGCTATTGCCGCCTTCGTCTATCTATCTACTATAGAGCCTACAGCCAGTTGGTGGGATCCGGGCGAATATATTGCCACTTCCTATAAGCTGCAGGTAGGACATCCCCCTGGCGCGCCGCTTTTTCAGATGATGGGCAGGATTTTCTCCCTGTTTTCCTTTGGCAATGTGGCACACGTGGCCATGATGATTAACATCATGTCTGCACTGGCCAGCGCTTTTACCATTCTGTTTCTTTTCTGGACTATTACTTTGTTTGCCAAAAGGATTTATGTAAAAAAGCCTGGCGATGAACTCACCAAAGGCCAAACCTGGGCTATCCTGGGTGCCGGTGCCGTGGGTGCTCTGGCATACACTTTTAGCGATTCATTTTGGTTTTCTGCCGTGGAAGCAGAAGTCTATGCCACTTCGTCTTTCTTTACTGCTATCACTTTCTGGGCCATCCTTCGCTGGGAACAGGTTGCTAACGAACGTAGTGGCTTTCGCTGGATTATACTGATTGCCTATCTTTCGGGACTTGCCATCGGGGTGCACCTGCTGAACCTGCTGACCATCCCGGCTATCGCCTATGTTTATTACTTTAAGAAATACAAATTCTCCCGGAAAGGCTTTATCGGAGCAGGCATTGTGGGTGTAGGTATTCTTGCTATCGTGATGTATATTATTATTCCTCAGGTTGTTAATCTTGCTGGTAAGGTTGAGCTTTTCTGTGTAAACAATCTTGGATTGCCCTTTAACGTTGGAACGGTAATCTATTTTCTTGCATTAATCGGCTTGTTGGCTTACGGAATCTATTACACGCAAAAGAATGGGAAGGTAGTTTATAATACGATATTGCTTGCATTGACTTTTGTGCTTATCGGCTATTCTTCTTTTCTAATGCTGGTCATCCGTTCCAACGCAGATACGCCCATCAATGAAAACGATCCGAAAAACGCCGTGAATCTGCTGGCCTATCTTAACCGCCAGCAATATGGTACCTGGCCGTTACTTTACGGTCAGTACTACAATGCCCCAATGGTTGGCAGTAAAAACGGAACACCTGTTTACAAAAGAGATGATAAAAAGGGGAAATATGTTGTTTTAGATGACAGAAAACAGACAATTCCTGTTTACGACCCTCGTTTTGAAACCATTTTCCCTCGTATGTGGAGTAACCAGAAGCCCAGCCATATCAGAATTTACAAAAGTCAGGCTTATGGTGGAACCGGAGGAACGCCTATCCGGGTGAATGTGGGCAACGGGAAAACCAAAGTGCTTATCAGACCCAGTTTTATTACCAACCTTAAATTTTTCTTCACCTACCAGATTAGCCACATGTATATTCGTTATTTCATGTGGAACTTCGTGGGACGGCAAAACAACATCGAAGGGCAGGGTGAAATTGACCGCGGAAACTGGATTAGCGGTATCAATTTTATTGATAAAGCACGACTTGGCGATCAGGCTAATTTGCCTGCCAGTATGAAGAATCCGGCGAGAGCAAGGCTTTATTTTCTACCGCTCATTCTTGGATTACTGGGGTTCTTCTTCCAGCTTTCCAAAAACAAAAAAGATACCTGGGTTGTTTGGATGCTCTTTATTATGACCGGCCTTGCCATTATTATCTATCTGAACCAGACGCCGATGCAGCCCCGTGAGCGGGATTATGCTTACGTGGGTTCATTTTATGCTTTTGCCATCTGGATTGGCTTCGGGGTGTTGTCACTTTACGAGGGTGTAAAAAAATATTTTAGTAAAAAAGAGATTGCTGCCGCAATTGTTGTCGTGCTTAGTCTGGTACTTGTTCCTGCTAACATGGCCAAAGAGGAGTGGCCTTCGCACGATCGTGCCGGAAAATTTTCGGCGCGTGATTTTGCGGTGATGTATCTTAATAGTTGTCCGCCCAATGCCATTTTGATTACCAACGGCGATAATGATACTTTTCCGCTTTGGTATGCTCAGGAGGTGGAAGGTATCCGTACGGATGTACGAGTGGTGAACTATATGCTTGCCGGTGCCTCGTGGTATGTGGACCAGATGTTCAAGCAGGAATATAATTCAGCACCACTGCCGCTTTCCATCCCTTCAGAAAAGTATGACCTCGGAGCCATGAATTTCATTCCTGTTTATCCTGTAATTAAAGGTGCTGTCTCGTTGAAAGATGCGATAGATTTCATTGGAAGTAACAATCCGAAGACCAAGATATCATTGCGTGATGGAGATAAAATTGATTATCTGCCGGGCAGAGAGCTGTTTTTGAAAGTTGATTCGGCTGCTGCCGTGAATTCGGGAACAGTTGCGAAGAAAGATGCCGGAAAAATTGTAAAAGATATCCGCTGGAAAGTTACCCAGAGTCCTTATATCTACCGTAATGATCTGATGCTATTGGATTTGATTGCTAACAACAACTGGAAACGACCTATCTGTTTTGCCAATCCTTCCAGCGTGAGCAAGGTATTTAATGTAGCCAAGTATTTTCGTATGCGGGGACTGGTTTACCAGCTTGTACCGGTTCCGGCCATGGACTATGTTAAAGGAATGGGTGGGGTGGCTCCTGATTCTTCTTACCGTATTCTTATGAATAAAAATGTGCGTTGGGGACGGCTTAACATGCCCGATGT
>CAYYOW010000214.1:0-2662 GCA_964473395.1 uncultured Lentimicrobiaceae bacterium
GCATGGAAGAGCTTATCAAAGCTTTGAAGGCAAACTGGAAAGGCTTTGAAGTGTTACAGGCACGGGCCAAATACAAAACACCCAAGTATGGCCGCGATGACGACGAAGCCGATACCATGGGCCGGTTTGTGATGGATGTGTGGACCGGTGAGGTATGGAAACACAAAACAAAGTCCACACACCGGCAGTTTCGTCCCGGTATGCTGAGCTGGAATTACTGGGTTGGCGACGGCTACGTGATGGCTGCCAGCGCCGATGGTCGCAAAAAAGGACAGTTTTTGTCCAATGCCATCTGCCCCGTCAACGGCACCGACATAAACGGACCTACTTCCAACACCAATTCCGTGGGGAAAGTCCTCGGCGGGCACAGCAAAAACGGCGACTATGAAGATTTTGTAAATCTTGTTTCCAACGGCACCAGCCACACCATCACGTTTAACCCTTCTTTTATAAGAGATGCGGAACACAAAGAAAAATTCAAAGCCTTCCTGAAAGGTTATGTGGAAAACGGCGGAACGGCATTACAGATCAATATCCTTGACCCTGACATGCTGCGCGACGCCCAGAAACATCCGCAGAACTACCGCCATTTGCTGGTGCGGGTTACAGGTTATAACGCCTACTTCACTGCCATCGGCAGGGAACTGCAGGATGAAATCATCGCGCGGATTAGTCACGAAAAATTCTAAATTCTATTATGGCTGAAGAAAGTACCATTAAAGCACGGTTACTGGAAATCCAGCGCATGTCCACCGAAGACGGACCGGGCATCCGCACAACAGTTTTCCTGAAAGGGTGTACGCTGCATTGTTCGTGGTGCCATAATCCGGAGAGTATTTCGTCGAAACCACAACTGCAATGGTTGCAATCCAAATGCATCGGTGGTCAGTTATGTGTGGAGGCTTGCCCGAACAACACATTGTCGTATATTGATAATCAGATTGTTATTGACAGAAGCCTTTGCGAAGCCTGCGGAATTTGTGTGGAAGAATGTCCGTCGGGAGCATTGGAAATTATGGGCCGGGAAGTTACCATGGAAGAAGTGGTACGGGAAGTGCTGAAAGACAAAGCCTATTTTGAAAAATCGGGTGGCGGGATCACCGTTTCTGGTGGAGAGCCTGCCATGCAGGCCGGTTTTGTAGCCGAATTTCTAAAAAAGATGAAGAAAAACGGCATACATACGGCACTGGATACCTGCGGGCTGGCGCCGGATGCCGCTTATGAGAAAATTTTGCCATATACCGATTTGATACTTTATGACATCAAGGAAATCGACAGCAAAAAACACAAAACATTTACCGGTAGCTCAAATGAAAAGATCCTGAACAACCTACTGACCATTTGGGAATGGATGAAAATCAACGGAACACCAAAGGCGTTGTGGATACGCACTCCGATAATTCCCAATACTACCGACACGGAAGAAAATATTGCCGGTATCGGCAAATTCATCGCCGAAAACAACCTGCATCCCATCCGCTGGGAACTTTGTGCTTTCAACAATCTGTGCAACGACAAGTATCTCCGGCTGGGAACCAGTTGGTCTTTTGAAAAGTATGGCCTTTTGGAAGCCGAAAAGCTAAATCGTCTGACGGAAATTGCTAAAAATTCCGGCGTGGACAGCGAAATTGTTTTGTGGACAGGTTCGGCAAAAGCCAAAGAAGAAACCGTAGAAAAAAAAGGAAATGAACCCAAACCGGTGGACTATTGCCGCATTACCGGTTTGCCGGATGAAGAGTAAATCAGGATAGAACAAAAATTATCAACTGCTTTGAAAAGAAACAAAAACGCCCCATGAAAACAAAAAAACAATTTAGTCCCGAAGATATCGAAGCTTTTAGACCGGAAAGCAAAGTCGGGTTGCTGGCTACTGTCAACGAAGCCGGGCTTCCGCACATCACACTGATTACCACCTTGCAGGCCAACAGCCCGGAGGAAATCGTGTGGGGGCAGTTCACAGAAGGAAAAAGTAAAGAGAATGTGCTGAAAAATCCCAAAACCGGTTTCCTGATTATGACGCTGGACAAAAACCTGTGGCGCGGAAAAGCCGCCTGGAGAGAATCTAAAAAAGAAGGGCCGGAATATATTTATTTCAACAAACTGCCCATGTGGCGCTACAATTCCTATTTCGGGCTGCACACCATTCATTACATGAATTTGATGGAAACCACAGAAAAATCTGCCCTGCCCATAGCCGGTATTGTACTCTCTGCCCTGCTCACAAAATTTTCAAAAGGCAGTGCTAAAAGCAAAAGCGGAGAAGCAGTCATGAACAAATGGACAGTTGACTTACTGAACAAGCTGGATTCTCTGAAATTTTTGTCGTACGTGGCAGAAGATGGTTTTCCGGTCATTATTCCGCTATTGCAATGCCAGGCCGCCGACAGCCGACGGGTAGTTTTTCATCCCGGCGCTTACGCTGATGAGCTACTGAAGTTAAAAGAAGACACAGAAGTGGCCATTTTTGGGCTGACACTTGCCATGCAGGATGTGCTGGTGCGCGGAAAGTTTACGGGCTACAAAAAGTACCAGGCCGTCAAACTGGGCAGCGTGGACATCGACTGGGTTTACAACTCCATGCCACCATTGGTGGGACAAATTTATCCACCCGTTGAGATAGAAACGGTGGAGGATTTTAGCGCTGGATCTTCATAATTTCCCG
>CAYYOW010000215.1:0-2636 GCA_964473395.1 uncultured Lentimicrobiaceae bacterium
CAGACGTGTTCCGAAATTTGGTTTTAAAAATATAAATCGTAAGGAATATCAGGGTATTAATCTTGATACCTTACAACAACTTGTTGACGATAAAAAAGTTGCAGTTGTTGATCAGGCTGTTTTGATCGAAAATGGTCTGGTATCCAAAAACGATTTAATAAAAATTCTGGGTCGCGGCGAACTGAAAGCCAAACTCGATGTTTCGGCACATGCTTTTACTAAAACTGCAAAAGCCGCCATTGAAGCCCAGGGAGGTCAAGCCAATATAATTTAACAGCGGATGAAAAAATTTATCGAGACCATAAGAAATATTTACAAGATTGAGGAACTCCGCAAGCGTATTCTCTATACGTTGGGAATTATCCTGATCTATCGCCTCGGTTCGTATGTGGTGCTACCCGGGGTGGATCCGAATATGCTTACAAACCTGCAAAATCAGGGTAGTAAGGGACTCATGGGCCTGCTGAATATGTTTTCTGGTGGTGCATTTTCACATGCCTCCATTTTTGCATTGGGTATCATGCCTTATATTTCTGCTTCTATTGTCATCCAGTTGCTTGGAATGGCAATTCCTTATTTTCAACGCTTGCAGCGTGAAGGAGAAAGCGGAACAAGAAAAATCAACCAGATAACCCGTTACTTAACGGTGGCTATTGTTGCTTTTCAGGCTCCGGCCTATATTGCAAACCTGGTTTCACAAGTGCCGGCTAATGCTATTACACCATTTAGTCTCGCGGTTACCAGACCTCCGGTTTACTTTTGGGTATCCTCTACAATCATTCTTATTTCAGGGACTTTGTTTGTTATGTGGCTCGGTGAAAAAATTACCGATAAAGGAGTTGGAAATGGTATTTCCCTTATCATTATGATTGGTATCATTGCCCGGCTTCCGGGCGCTTTGTTTCAGGAATTTGTTTCACGTATTGTTGAAACAAACGGAGGAATGGTGTACTTCCTACTGGAGTTGCTAATGCTTGTGCTTGTTATCCTGTTTACCATCTTGCTGGTACAAGGGACACGCAAAGTGCCGGTTCAGTATGCCAAACGTATTGTGGGTAATAAACAATATGGAGGTGTTCGTCAGTATTTGCCTTTGAAAGTGAATGCCGCCGGTGTTATGCCTATCATTTTTGCACAGGCTATCATGTTTCTTCCTCTTACGCTGGTGGGGTTTGCCTCTAGTTCTGCACTGAGTGGTTTTGCTGCCGCCTTTACCGACTTTAATGGTATGTGGTATAACCTTACTTTCTTTGTAATGATTATTCTGTTTACCTATTTTTATACAGCAATTACCATTAATCCTAACCAAATGGCCGAAGACCTCAAGAAAAACGGTGGTTTTATTCCTGGTGTCAAACCAGGACGTAAAACAGCTGAATATCTTGATAATATCTTGTCAAGGATTACGCTTCCGGGATCAATTTTCCTGGGACTGATTGCTATTTTACCACTGTTTGCGCGACTGATTGGTGTGAATAGTGGTTTCGCTGCTTTCTATGGCGGCACCTCTCTTTTGATTCTTGTGGGTGTTGTTTTGGATACTTTGCAGCAGATTGAAAGTTATTTGTTGATGCGTCATTACGATGGTTTAACCAAATCCGGAAGAATTAAAGGAAGACCATCTGCATTTGGCGGAATGTAATTTCTCTTCGGATGATTCAGATTAAAACAGACGAAGAAATAGAAATTCAAAGACATAGTTCTTTACTTGTTGGAAAAACACTTGCCGAAGTAGCCAAAATTATCCGGCCCGGGGTTAAAACAATAACGCTGGACAGGATTGCGGAAGAGTTTATCAGGGATAACGGTGCGGTACCCGGTTTCAAGGGGTACGGCGGATTTCCCGCAACGCTTTGTGTCTCTGTGAATGATGCAGTAGTACATGGTATTCCTGATGAAACCGAGTTGAAAGATGGCGACATTGTTTCCGTTGATTGCGGAACTATCTGGGGCGGCTTTTACGGCGACTCTGCTTTTACTTTTCCGGTAGGCGATGTGGAAGAAGAAGTCTTATTACTTCTCGAACGCACAAAACAGTCGCTTTATCTAGGAATAGAACAGGCAGTTGCCGGGAAAAGGGTCAGAGATATTGGCTATGCTATCCAGATGTATGTGGAAGGTTTTGGCTATTCGGTGGTAAGAGATCTTGTGGGGCATGGCGTTGGTAGAAATTTGCACGAAGAGCCCGAAGTGCCCAATTACGGCAGAAGAGGTACAGGCCCGCAATTGAAAGCTGGCATGTGTATTGCTATTGAGCCTATGATTAATCTGGGTGTAAAGGAAGTTTTTCAGGGTGAAGACGGATGGACAATCCGGACAGCCGACAGGAAACCTTCCGCCCACTTTGAACACGATGTGGCCATTAGGCACGGCAAGGCAGATATCTTATCAAGTTTTGAGGAGATTGAAAAAGTTTTAAATAAAAAATAGTCATTTTATGGCAAAACAACAGTCAATAGAACAAGATGGTACGGTAATTGAGTCATTGGGTAACGCTATGTTTCGCGTAGAGTTGGAAAGTGGACACACGATTATCGCACATATTTCCGGTAAAATGCGAATGCATTACATAAAAATATTACCGGGCGACAGAGTAAAACTGGAAATGTCTCCCTATGATTTAACAAAAGGTAGAA
>CAYYOW010000216.1:0-2624 GCA_964473395.1 uncultured Lentimicrobiaceae bacterium
CCGCCACCAAAGAAAAGGCCATCTGCACCGTGAGCATTAACTGCCGTAGAGGCAAACACGCCAAGCATAACGACACCAAGAACGCCACCCATACCGTGAACGCCCCAAACATCAAGAGCATCATCCCAGCCCAGTTTATTTTTCAACTGTACGGCAAGGTAACAAACAGCTCCTGCTGAAATGCCAATCACGATGGCAGCCCACAACGGAACATAACCGGCAGCAGGCGTAATGGTCGCCAAACCAGCCACAGCTCCGGTCATCAGGCCGATAAATTTCGGCTTTTTCTCCCGGGTCCATTCAATAATCAACCATGTGATAGCAGCAAAAGAAGCAGCCACATCGGTATTCAAAAAAGCCAGAGTAGTTACGGAATCGACCCTTAACTCGCTGCCGGCATTAAAACCATACCATCCGAACCAAAGCAAGCCGGTTCCAATGGCCATCAAAGGAATACTGTTAGGAGGTGATTTGGTATCAATACGCTTCCCAACATAAATCACGGAGGCCAAGGCCGCAAAACCGGCAATAGCGTGAACCACAATTCCACCGGCAAAGTCAAGAACGCCCCAGGTAGCCAGCAGTCCGCCGCCCCATACCATGTGGACGAAAGGATAGTAAACAAAGATCTGCCACACTACGAGGAAAATCAAATATCCTTTAAAGGTAATTCTGTTGATGAAAGCACCCGTAATCAGTGTTGGGGTAATGATGGCAAACATCATCTGGTAAGCAACAAAAATAAACGTCGGATACTGGCTTCCTCCACCTGTAAACATCTGGTTGAAAGGAATATTTTTCAAAAAAGCAGCATCTAAGTTGCCGATAATTGCCCCATGGCCACCACTAAAACACAGAGAATACCCGAAGGCAATCCATAAAATTGTTGTCAGACCCAGCGAAACGAAAGTCTGGATCATAATTCCCAAGATGTTCCGTTTACTGGCCAGTCCTCCATAGAAGAAGGCAAGCCCCGGTGTCATCAACATAACAAGACTTGTCGATAAAATCATAAAAGTCGTTGTACCTGTATCTATCATGATTAAAAATTTAAGTGAGTATTAAGTTAAAATGAAATTCCAAAGACAAAATATATTTTCCCCGACTGAGGGTTTGTTATCAGCGAAACCATCAATGGCAAAGCATAACTCTTGGTGATTTGAACAGTTTTGGTAGCCTTAAACCCCAAATTCACAACGCCAAATCCGGTTCCATAAAAACCTGTTTCTCCGACATATCCCGTGTTGGAATTGGCTTTCTTAGGTGTGGTAGCATTAAAGCCGATAAATGTACTTATGTCCATAGTCTTTATCTGAAACGGGTAACCGAACTCGAAATAGGTGGAATATTGAATACCTGTTTTCCTGTTAAAATCAGGGGTGTAGGGGTTGTCCTCAATGCGTGCAGCATCGGCACCGTAAAAGTTGGTAGCCACCAAAATTGTTAACGGGAATTTTTTGGTTCCGTTATAGGCAAGTGTTCCTTCAAAAATATGCCCAGTAACATTTTTACCATATTTAAAATAGTTGTAGTCACCGAATTCTTCCGGAAAGAAATAATCTGTTACCGTAACCGTGAACAGGTCTTTGGCAAACGACTGGCTCACATGCAAATCCACCTCTTGCGAATGATTATGGCCAGAAAGAGAGAAAGCGCCCCACACACCGACTTCAAAGCCACCGGTTTTATAAGTAAAAAACGGCTGAATGCTCGGACTGCTTCCTCCAAGTTGTATCCCACGCCAGATATAACGGCTGACCAGGTCGGTACCGAGAAAAATATGTGACTTTGCGCTTTTTGAAGTTACTTCGTGTCCTTGTGCTTGCAAAATATCGGGAGATAAAAAGAGTAATACTCCCAAAAATAATAAGAATAAATTTTTATTCATATGTATTCCTTTACCATTCAGTGCAAATATCAGACATTTAGATAAAACAAACAATAGTGGAAATACGTAAATATCGCATAGGTAAAGCTGGTAGATGGTCCGTGAATGCGATGCTTCTTTTTCCTTGTAATTAGGAATAATTGCCAGCTGATTCTATAGTAAACATATTGATTAACAAGGATTAAGCAATCAACTTACGGCTTATAAAGCTTATACCTCAGTGGGCTCATCGGTCAGTCCCAATAAAAAAACCTGTAAACTGACAGATTATCAATTCACAGGTTTTTCACTGAAATAACTTTTCAAAAAGCTATCTCACAATTTTAATAGCTTTGGCTTCTTCCAAAGTAACCGTACCGTAATTGTTACCCCAGGCATTTAAAATGTAGTTGACTACTGCAACGGCATCCTTATGGTTATCAACCTGCGGAGGCATTGGAATGCTGTAGCTGACACCATTTACTGTAACAGCCTCATTAGAACCGTTCAGCACATGCATAAGAGCACTTTTTATATTTGCTTTCAAGTAGTCAGAACCTTTCAGTGGAGGAAAAGCTCCGGAGACACCCATTCCGGTTAACTGGTGGCAGACTGCACATTTTTCTTTGAAAATTTTTGCTCCTTCAGGATACTTGGCTTCAGCCTTATCTCCAGAGGGTGCATACATGGTCTCATTTGAGGTTGTCTTCACCACATTGTTGGTTGTAAATCCAAAAGAATTACCGGCAAAAAAAAG
>CAYYOW010000217.1:0-2575 GCA_964473395.1 uncultured Lentimicrobiaceae bacterium
CAATGAAATAATATCCAAAGACGAGATGCCTGCAAAGCATTATGATTTAATCATTGTCGGCGGTGGCTCGGCAGCATTTTCGGCAGCCATAAAAGCCGAAAGTCTGGGTCTCAATACTCTTATGGTCAATGCAGGGTTGGATTTTGGCGGTACTTGTGTGAATGTGGGTTGTGTACCTTCCAAAACACTCATCCGTGCCGCCGAAACGGTTTACCACGCTTCACATTCCAACTTTGCAGGCATTAAACCCAAAGGGACTACCATTGATTTCGCACAGGTAATCAAAGACAAGAAACAGTTAGTCGCCACTTTGCAACAAAAAAAATACATGGATGTGGTTGGTGATTTCGAAGGCCTGACTATGGTCAGTGGCTGGGCAGAATTTGTGGATAGCAAAACCATCCGGGTGGATAGCAAAGAGACCTTTACCTCTTTAAAGTTTCTGGTTGCCACCGGGGCGAGTACCAACATCCCGAATATCGAAGGCTTAAAGGATATTGGCTACCTAACCAATGTTTCTTTATTTGATATGGAAGAGAAGCCTGAAAGCCTGACAATTATGGGAGCAGGTTACATCGGTTGCGAAATCGCCATAGCATACAATCGCCTTGGTGTTAAGATACGCATCATCGAGTTTACTGACCGTATATTGAGGAGTCAAACACCTGATATAAGCGAAGAATTAGAAAAGTATATGCGGAGCGAAGACATTGAAATCCTGCCAAACTTCAGGGCTGTAAAATTTGAAAAGCGAGGGAGTGATACCATCATTCATGCTAAAAGTCCCGATGGTTCACTCACTGAAATTGTTGAACCTGGGAAAATTGTTGTGGTTACCGGTATCAAAGCCAACACACAAAAGCTAAAATTAGAAAATATCGGCTTGCAGCTCGCACCAAACGGTCATATTGCGGTGAATGAGAAAATGGAGACCAACATTCCAAATATCTATGCAGCCGGTGACGTGACCGACACTCCGGCGTATGTTTACACCGCAGCTTTTGAAGGAAAAATTGCCACTGAAAATGCTTTTACGGGGGCAGGGAAAAAGGTTGATTATTCCGCACTACCCTGGGTTGTTTTCACCGATCCGCAAGTAGCCGGAGCTGGTCTGGATGAAGTACAGGCAGAGGCACAAAATATTCCTTTTGAAGTCTCCAAATTGGAACTGAAAGATATCCCGCGAGCTATTGCCGCCCGCGACACCCGTGGTTTTATCAAGCTAATCCGCAACAGTGAAACGGATAAGCTCATTGGTGCCCGGATTGTAGCCCCCGAGGGCGGTGAACTAATCCAGGCACTGAGCATGGCCATAAAATACGGTATAACGGTAACCGAACTTGCCGAAAGCCTCTATCCCTATCTCACTTTAGGAGAAGGTATTAAGCTGGCAGCCATAACCTTTGGAAAAGATGTTTCAAAACTGAGCTGTTGTGCCAGTTAAAAACTCATAGAGGACAAAATGAAACTTGTCAGCAACATGACACCTTTGTATATGGGAATGATTTTTGCAGGAAGAGCTAAAGAAGCGAAGGTGAAAACATGCAAATAATATTTGAGGGAATGATGGCAATACTTGAAGATATTGATATTGATAAAAATAAAATAAACGAATCTTAAATTAAAAACTATGTGGACAGGAAATTTTTGGATGGGCGGAATGTGGATTTTTCCGATCATAATGTTAGTGGTTGTATTATTATTCATTTTTTTGGTCTTTGGCAGATGTGGCTATAGTCCTTCCTGGTATCACCGCTACAAGAGTAATCATCCGACAGATCCGGAAGAAACGCCTCTCGAAATTCTGAAAAAGCGATATGCGAAAGGAGAGATTACGAAAGATGAATTTGAACGGGTTAAAAAGGATCTTTTATGACAGGAGAAGGTTGTGGCACAAATGACAAAAGAAAAAGCTGTTGTTCCATACCCGACCAAGAAGTAGAGGTCAATCTGAAAGAACATTGGAATAAAGTGTATTTAAGTCGTGCCGATGAGAAATTAGGCTGGTACGAAGATTTTCCGCAAGAGTCAATTTGTCTGATCGATAAATGTAATTTATCTCCTGATTCGGTAATATTAAATGTTGGTGCAGGAACGACAACCCTGATTGAGTTTCTTTTGTTAATGGGTTACACGAATATAATTGCAACAGACATAAGTAACGATAGCCTGGCCAAGCTAAAAGTAAGTCTTGGAAAGGAAGAAGATAGAGTAACGTGGATTGTGGATGATTTAACCAACCCCATTCACCTGAAAAATATTCCTCCTGTTGATTTATGGATAGACAGGGCTGTGCTTCATTTCTTCACAGAACCTAAAGCCCAGGATACTTATTTCGAACTACTTAAAAGTAAAGTTAGAAAAGGCGGTTTTGCTCTTTTTGCAGAGTTCAATTTAAGTGGTGCTACAAAGTGTTCAGGTCTTCCAATACATAGATACAGCCGGGAAATGCTGTCCGAAAAGCTAGGAGATAATTTTACGTTAACAGACAGCTTTGAATACCTATATTCCACGCCTTCGGGTGCAGAAAGGCCTTACATCTACACACTCTTCAAAAAAACAAGCTAATAACCTG
>CAYYOW010000218.1:0-2529 GCA_964473395.1 uncultured Lentimicrobiaceae bacterium
GAACCGGACTAACCGCGGATACTACCAAACAGGAAATTGATCCGGAAAACGGAAACCTGATGATGACACGTCCTACCTTTGGTGGTAGTTTGATGGCTACCATCGTTTGTCCGAAGGATCGGCCGCAGATGTCAACGGTAAGACCCGGCGTTTTTGAGGCTATTCCCGTGGAACTTCCTAAAGAGGGAGAAATAATAAGAGAAAAAACGGATTTAACAGAAAATCAGATAGTAAAAAAGATATTGAAAAAAGTTGTTTCCTCCGAAGGTAATATAAACCTCGGCTTCTATGATGTCATTGTTGCCGGTGGAAAGGGAATGGGAAACAAAGATAATTTTAATATGATAAAGGAGCTGGCGGAAGTACTAGGTGGTACATGGGCAGGTTCCCGTAAAGCTGTCGAATTGGGGTATGTACCTCAGTCACGGCAGGTGGGGCAGACCGGACAAACAGTTCATTCTAAATTATACATTGCATGTGGTATTTCGGGAGCTATCCAGCATTTGGTCGGTATGCAAACTTCCGATGTAATTATTTCCGTTAACACCGACCAGGATGCACCGGTCTTCGATGTCTCTACTTATTGTATTGTGGAAGATGCCATTAAATTTATTCCCAGGCTGATTGCGGAGTTAAAAAAACAAAAATAAACACCAGTTAAAAATGAGCAGTAAGTTAAAATATGATGTGATCGTCGTGGGGGCAGGCCCTGCAGGCCTTGCAGCAGCCATTGTGCTTGCCAAAGCCGGAGTTCGGGTTATTGTTATTGAAAGAGGACGTCTTCCCGGCTCAAAAAATGTGATGGGAGGTGTCTTTTACAGCGACTGTATGAAAGATATCATAGATGAATTTCCCGGTAATGCTCCTGTAGAAAGGCATGTTATAGATCAAAGAATCTGGATTCTCGATGAAGGCTCTTCTGTGGGGTTTAACCATAAAAACGAATCTTTTAATAAGAAACCTTACAACTGCCACACTGTTTTCAGGGCTAAATTTGATCGGTGGCTTGCCGATGAAGCTGAAAAAGCAGGGGCTTTGGTTATAAATAGTACCGTGGTGAAAGAGGCTCTGATGGAAAACGGAAAAGTGATTGGCGTTAAAACCGATCGCCCTCAGGGTGATATATACGCCAACTGTGTTATTGCCACAGATGGTGTAAATTCTCTTTTTGCAAAGTCGTTGGGTCTTAGAAAAAAAATTAGACCGGACACTGTAGCCATCGCCGTAAAAGAAGTCATTGGCTTGGATGAAAAAGTTATCAATGACAGGTTTAACCTGAATAGTGGTGAGGGTGCTACCATTGAAATGACAGGAAGTTACTTTAATGGTGAAGCCATGGCTTTCCTTTATACCAATAAAAAATCGGTATCGCTGGGAGTTGGTATGGTGCTGAAAGATGTGATTGAGAATAAGGTAAACCCTAACGATCTCATAGAGCACTTAAAAAAACATCCTTCCGTAGCTCCACTCATCGAAGGAGGACAAACCAAAGAGTTTCTGGCTCATTTGATTCCTGAAGGAGGGTATAAGGCGATGCCAAAACTTGCGGGCAACGGCGTAATGATAGCCGGTGATGCTGCCATGATGGTGGATGCCATTCACAGAGAAGGATCGAATCTTGCCATTACTTCCGGGAAACTCGCTGCCGAAACTTACCTTGAAGTTGCTAAAAAGGGCGATTTCTCAGAAAAAGCTTTATCACTTTACGTGAAGAAGCTTCAGGACAGTTTTGTTCTGAAAGACCTTAAAAAATATAAAAGAGTTCCCGGACTACTTCAATCCAACAAGCACCTGTTGCTGCAATATCCCAAACTGCTGAATCAGGCGGCTTTTGAAATGTTGAATGTTGATGGTATTCCAAAAAAGGATAAAGGAAAATTAATCTGGAAAAGTGTGAAACAGGAAATTGGAATTAGTACCCTTGTGAAGGATCTGTTTAAACTATGGAGGAATATGGCATGAGACTGGAAGATAAATTATATTTAGATGGCTATAAAACAGATGAAATCGGCGGATCACACCTCGTGATAAAAGACCCATCGATTTGTGAGACATGCGTATTGAAACAATGCCTGTATGTATGCCCCTGCGCTGTTTACGAACTAAATGAGAACAGTGGCCAGATTGAAGTTAATTACGAGGCCTGCGTAGAATGTGGTACATGCCGGATAGCCTGTGATGATAATATAGAATGGCGATACCCACGCGGTGGATTTGGAATAGCCTATAAATTCGGTTGATACCGAAAAGTTGGTTTTGCGCACCTTGCTGGTGCACAAAACCAATAAAACTATTTCTTCAAAATATAATCTGTAATCCAATCACCAACTTCAGATGTGGAGCGTGGATTGTCTTTGGTAATATCTTCAGTAACAAAGCCTTCTGCCAGCGATTGTTCCACAGCTTCCCGAATCAACGCTGCCTCATCATTCAGCTTAAAAGCATACTCGAACATCATGGCTGCCGAGAGGATAGTTCCCAGCGGATTGGCAATATTTTTGCCTTTGGCCTGCGGATAAGAACCGTGGA
>CAYYOW010000219.1:0-2502 GCA_964473395.1 uncultured Lentimicrobiaceae bacterium
TACATAGGTTTCAGCCAGCTGAGTGTTTGCAAAAAAGAGCGCAAAACCCTGTCAAAAAAAAAATGCAACATTATTCATTTTTTTTCGCTGAATAGTTACAAAAGTTCATGATATTATTCTCCCTGTTTCAGAGATCGGTGCCGCATGGGAGGCTCTAAGTCGGAGTGGTGGTCAAGTGAAATTTAATGTTCGACGACAGCGAGGAGAATTTACGCTGTTAATCCCAAGGAATGAACCCTTAGAAGTTACAAAATACATTGGTAACTACAAACCACTGGGAATCGGCCAACCAGCCAATTAACCCGACCGGAATAAACGCGGGCATCTTACGGGTAGGCTTCTGGCCGGCCGGGTTATCGGTAACGTTCTCTATCAAAAAAATAACGCTTGACGTTTAACGTATTCCGTTATACTGTTTAGGTTATGATAAAGAATTTTAAATGCAAGCACACTCAAGCTCTTTACGAAGGGAAAAAGCCCAAGCAATTTAGAGCTTTTCTGGTGCAAGCAGAGCGTAAACTCCAAATGCTGGACTGTGTGGCCGAATTACTTGATTTACGATCTCCACCAGGCAACAGGCTTGAAAAGTTGGAGGGAGACAGACAAGGGCAGCACAGCATAAGAATCAACAAGCAATGGCGTGTATGCTTTGTATGGTCTGGCGAGCCTTGCGATGTAGAAATAACCGATTACCACTAGAAGGAGCAGATTATGAATAATATGCGACCAATCCATCCCGGCGAAATCATCAAAGAAGAGTACCTAAAGCCATTGAGCATGAGTGTTAATGCTTTGGCCGTAGCTCTGCGAATTCCAGCACCCAGAATTAATGATGTGGTAAGACAAAAACGAGGTGTCAGTATAGATACTGCTCTGAGGTTGGCTAGATACTTTAATACCACTGCACAATTCTGGATGAACCTACAAATCAGTTATGACCTTAAAATTGCAAAACAAAATATTACAAACATTGAGGATGAAATTATTCCTTTGCAAACGGTTATCGCCTGATTTCCCTTTGTTCCCTGTGATAAACGTGGCGCAAGAAAATAATACAAGTCCGTTATTGATGCAGAAGGAAATTTTACTCTCTTGGACGGAACATATTCAAGCCAAGTTGGGCAGATCTTGCCGCTATTAAAGATGCTGGTAGCCCAATAAAAACAGTAAATGGTTGGACACCTCGGAAAATAAAAGAAGATAGAACCATTGCACTGTTACGAGATGGGTATTTAAAGATTCGAGGAAAAAAATAAGAGAACAATAGTATTCAGCTGACCCCAAGCAGCGCGGTTTTCCAAATAATCCTGGCAGGTTGTCCACGTTCACAGCTACGAATAACCTTGGTCGGTAATATTGCTTGGGGCGGCTGATACCGGACGTTATGTGTGAAAATATAGCTCGAGGTAGGTTTAGATTTTTTTGATTTGTATGCTGGTAGTTGAAAGTTAACAGGCCATCCGGTGATAATTCCGAGAAATCAAAATGTTTCGGGGCATTCATGGTAGTCCTTCAGTAATAATATGGGTATGCAAAATATTAGATGGTCTACGTTGTTGCATTGTTTATACTTTTGGGCAATAGTCTAATCTTTGGACTATTATAAGAAATAAAACAACAATACAATATTTGAAAGAAAATTAAGGGGAGAAACAATGGATCCTGAGAAAATGATGACTGGTATTTCAAACGAGATACTGACTTCCATAAAAGACATGGGGAAAGCAAAAACACCAGAAGAAAAACTCACACACAGTAAAACTGTAAAAAACCTATGCGATTCTCTGGAAGTATTTTTTAACTTAATGAGTGGCATGGATTTGTATGACGATGACGCAGATTATGATGAAGAAGACGATGATGTACCAGTTCCATTTTGATTATAAAATTACATAACCAAAGCATCAAAAAAACTTCCAAAGATACAGTAGAAGTAAATATTTTCTCAAAACAGCCTGTGCAAATTCATGAAAAACATCACAATATCACACCTTAAAAAGGTACTATCCGAAAAAACAGAAAAAGAATTGATAGAAGAAATTATCAATCTGTTCAAGAAAATCCCTCAGGTAAAAGAATACTTCACTCTTGCTTTCAGCGCCGAAGGCGAAGAATATGTCCTAGAAAAATACAAAGAAACAATCACTAATGAATTTTTCCCTAAAAGGGGCTATGGCAAAGCAAGGTTATCTGTTGCCAAGAAAGCAATAAGTGATTTCAAAAAGATTTCAGGCAATCCTCCTTTCATAATAAACATCATGCTTCACTATGTTGACCAAGGAGTAAATTTTACAGGCCAGTATGGCGACATAGATGAGCCTTTCTATAATAGCATGGAGAAAATGTTTGAAGAAGCTCTTAAGTTGGCAGAAAAAAACAGTTTATTGCCTTTCTTCCAGAAAAATTGTGAAGAAATAATAAATGGGGCATGTGAAGGTTGGGGATTCCAGGACGGCTTGGCTGAGACCTATCATGAACTTTATGGCATAGATATCACATAAC
>CAYYOW010000220.1:0-2499 GCA_964473395.1 uncultured Lentimicrobiaceae bacterium
AGGTCCGAAGTTGGGGTAAATCTTTACTCATCAATTTTTTAAAACAGGTAATTTATTGTTAAATCCGTTTCATGTTCACATGTGTCGGACGGTTGAAATGAAACACAAGAAATTTTTAATGTCAGAAAACGTAAAAAACATCGACGAAGTACCTGAAACAGAGGCAAACGTGGAGGAAACTAAAGCAGCCAAAGTGAAAACTGAAAAAGAAGAGGTGACTGCCATAGAGACGAAAGCCGAAACTGAAGAAAAGGCCGTGGCTGAGCCCAAAGCCGAAGTTGCTGAAGAACCTGCTGTTGAAGAAGTTGCAAAAGTTGAGGAGCCGGTTGAGGAAGTGACAAAGGAAGAGGCTGCCGATGAAGAAGTTGCAGTAGAAGAAGTAGTTGCTGAAGAAACTGTAAAGAAAGAGACTGTTGCAGAAGAAGTTGTGAATGAGGAAAAAGCTACTGTAGAAGCTGTTGCCCCTGAAGAAGTTGTAAAAGAAGAAGCCGCTGAGGAAATTGTACCATCAGAAGAAGATGCAAAAGAAAAACCTGTCGCTGCAAAAGACGAGCCTGAAGAGTTCGACTGGGATGCGCTCAACACGAAGCAGGATCCTTATTCAAAAGAAGAGCGGGCTAAGCTGGAAAATGTTTATGAAGAGACACTCAGCTCTATTACCGAGCATGAAGTGATTGAAGGGGCAGTGGTTTCCATGAACTCTCGCGAGGTAGTGGTGAACATTGGTTATAAATCGGATGGCGTTTTGCCTTTCAACGAATTTCGCTACAATCCTGATTTGAAAGTCGGGGACGTTGTTGAAATTTATGTGGAAAACCAGGAAGATGCTTCCGGACAGATGATCCTTTCTCACAAAAAAGCCCGTATCCTGAAATCGTGGGAGCGTATAAATGAGGCTTATGAAAAAGAGGAAGTCATCAACGGTTATGTTAAAAGTCGTACCAAAGGCGGTCTTATAGTTGACGTATTTGGTATTGAAGCTTTCCTGCCGGGTTCACAAATTGATGTGAAACCTATCCGCGACTACGATGTGTTTGTGAACAAAACCATGGAATTTAAAGTGGTGAAGATTAACCAGGAATACAAAAACGTGGTTGTGTCGCACAAAGCATTGATTGAAGCGGAACTGGAAGCACAGAAAATTGAAATTATTGCCAAACTTGAAAAAGGACAAGTGCTGGAAGGAACTGTCAAAAACATCACCTCTTATGGCGTCTTTATTGACCTTGGTGGCGTGGATGGTTTGGTTCACATCACCGACCTCTCCTGGGGTCGCATTAATCACCCCTCGGAGATTGTTGATTTGGATCAGAAACTGAAAGTGGTTATCCTTGACTTTGATGAAAATAAAAAACGTATTGCCCTTGGCCTGAAACAACTTACCCCTCACCCGTGGGATTCTCTTGACGAGAACCTGAAATTGGGTGACAAAGTAAAAGGTAGAGTGGTAGTTATTGCTGATTACGGTGCTTTTATTGAAATATCTCCCGGTGTGGAAGGTTTGATCCATGTCTCTGAAATGTCATGGTCACAGCACCTGCGCACTGCTCAGGATTTCCTGAAGGTAGGCGACGAAGTGGAAGCTGTTATTCTTACCCTCGACCGTGAAGACCGTAAAATGTCACTCGGTATGCGGCAACTTATCCCGGATCCCTGGAAAGACATTCGTGACAGGTATCCTGTTGGCTCCAAACACTCGGCTACCGTTCGTAATTTCACCAACTTTGGTATCTTCGTGGAGATTGAAGAGGGTGTGGATGGTCTGATTCATATTAGCGACCTTTCCTGGTCGAAGAAAATCAAACATCCGGCCGAATTCACAAAGATTGGTGAAAAAATTGATGTGTTGGTTTTGGATGTGGACGAAGAAAATCGTCGTCTTAGCTTAGGTCACAAACAGCTGGAAGAAAATCCATGGGATGTCTTTGAGACTGTTTTCACTGTCGGTTCGGTTCACGAAGGTACGGTTATCACTGTCCTTGAGCGTGGAGCTGTTGTTGCCTTACCTTATGGTGTTGAGGGATTTGTTCCTTCACGTCACATGAAAAAAGCTGACGGAACTATGGCTAAAATCGAGAATAAGCTGGACTTCAAAGTGATTGAGTTTTCCAAGGATAACAAGAAAATTATTCTTTCACATATTGAAACTTATCAGGAACCTGAAAGGCGCAAAGGTGCCGGTGCCAGGTCAGAGGATAATAAAGGCACAAAACGTGCTGTGAAAAGTCTGAACGAGAAGATGGAAAAGACAACTCTGGGCGACCTGGATGTTCTGGCCAACCTGAAGTCAGATTTGGAAAAAGAAGAAAAGAAAAACAAATAGTTTCTTTTTTTGTTGATTAAAAATGATCCTTTCCCCTCGGGGAGAGGATTTTTTTTTGTTATTTTGAAAAGAGAAATTCTATTATGACAGATTTTCAAGTTACCATACTGGGAAACGGTTCGGCTGTGCCTACAGCATACCATAATCCATCAGCGCAGATGTTGCAATTTGGGCAG
>CAYYOW010000221.1:0-2496 GCA_964473395.1 uncultured Lentimicrobiaceae bacterium
CTTTTATCTCTTTCACCACACATTCAAGGTTTACAGGCGATTCGGCAATCAAAGGCGATTTTACTTTGTCCGCTTTGGCTGGATGCAGCTTCATCTCTTTAAATTTATCAAAATCCCTACCTGATTTTACCCCGCACCAATCGGTGGCAAAGGCCAGCTTGCGGGTAGTGAGGTTGATAACAAAATCCCCGTTTTTTTTGATGAGTTCATGAGAATGCCGGCTTTTTCTCAACGAGATATAACACATGGGCGGGTCGGTGTTGACAATGCCTGTCCAGGCAACGGTTATAATGTTGTATTCTTCTTCCAGTGCCCCGCAACTGACCATCACTGCAGGCAACGGATAAAGCATGGTACCTGGTTTCCAACTTACTTTTTCCATAAAAATGTCTTGATAAATGAGAGCGGAAAAGTACTACTTTTTATTTACTGGTTGTTGAGCAGGACAACCCGCCGACAGGAAAGTGCCCAATACAAAAGCATATTATCAGGGTGGCCGGGCGCTCTGTCCCGCTTTATTCCCGGCAGCAAAAGCCGTGTTTGGTCAGGGTCAGGCCTGCTCTTCAATAACCTGTGTAAGGATTAATTCTGTCTGGTTAGGATAGTTTACGGTAACCTTTTGATCTCCATCCAGCCAGTGCTGGATTTCCTGTCGGTTTTTTGCAGTAAGCGCTTTTATAACAGGCACCCCCATTTGTTTTAAGGATGCTGCATTGCACTGTTGTTCATATTGGTTTTTCATAGGGATTACCATGAGCCTTTTTTTCAAAAAGAGAGCCTCTGCAGGTGTCTCAAAACCGGCTCCGCAAAGAACGCCTGTGGAAGATGACATGCTCTGTAAAAAGTTTTCCTGAGAAACCGGAAAAACCTTTATCTCACGGTGAGAATAAGCCCTGGAAGCATAGGGAGAAAATATCTGCCAGTGTACATTTTTGAAGTTCGACAAAAAGGAAACAAGATAAGTGTCGTGATATGAAGGCAGATAAACAGTATAATGATTTTTTGTAGAAGGTCTGATTTCTCTTACTGTTTTCCGGATAACCGGAGTAAAGATACCTTGATCGTAAGCTTTAAAGTGAAACCCGTAAGCATATTTTGAAGGAGCATAATTTTTTAGAATCTGCTTCCCGACGGGATCTTTAACAGAGGGCTTGGGTGCCGACTCATGTAAAACTGCGCTTTGATGACTTAAGGCAATCACGTTCTTGTTTCTTAGCCTGCCTGCCCAGGCAACAGTGGGTTCAAAATCCTGAATAATTACATCGTATTTTTCAAGAGGAAGGTTTAAAACATCTGTCAGAAACCGTATGGATTTTGTTTGATGATAAGTTTGGAGATAATCAATACCACCATTTTTCCCAAGAGCAAAACTCAACCCATGATACCGGTATTTAACCATAAATGGCAGGGACAACGAGTTTCGTATTCCACTCATTAAAATATCTACTTCTGCTGTTTTCCGGAGCAACGGGATAATTTCGACTGCCCGCATAACGTGACCGTTTCCAGTGGCCTGAATACCATATAACACTTTCATAAATAACTGTTAAAAGCTGTAATGTCTTTTTTGAGAGAGGCGAATATTTCCTGATAGGAAGGAAATATCGTCATTTCTATGGATAGATCATCTATTAAGGGATCATCCTGATAACGATAAATGTTCCAATCATTTCCATCAAATTCCAAAGCCGTCATGTTTTCAACCCAATCGCCGGAGTTTAAATAAATGATTTCACCGGATTCCAAGGTTATTTTACTTTTTTCAGGCTTATGGATATGGCCGCAAATAACGTAGTCAAAACCATTTTTGATACCAATTTCTGCCACAAGATCTTCAAACTTGTTGATATATTTTATTGCGGATTTCACCCGGTTTTTTACTTTGGCTGAAAGAGAAACGGGACCCTTTCCAAACCATTTACTTATTCTGTTTACCAGACTGTTGATGAGGATGAGTATATCATAGCCAACGGCTCCCAGCCGGGTGAGCCACTTGGAATGTTCCATCATTACGTCAAATACATCACCATGAAAAATCCAGGCTTTCTTTCCGTTACTCAGCGTCCATACCAACTTGTCAACAATGGCGAAAGACCCTATTTTAAAGCCAGTATAACGTCTCATCATTTCATCATGGTTCCCGGTAACATAATATACCATGGTTCCCGAAGAAAGCATCGAAATAATTTCTTTGATAACGGCAGAATGAGACCACGACCATAGCCGCTTGTTAAACTGCCAGATATCAATAATGTCTCCATTGAGAATGAGTGTCTGAGGTCGGATACTTTTGAGATATTTTATTAACTCCTTGCTGCGACAACCGTAGGCACCAAGGTGTAAATCTGATAAGATAACTAGTTCCGGAATTCTTCGATGAGGCATCATAATTATAGTTAATAGTTGATGAGGCAAGATTAAGCCTTGCTTATTAACAGAACGTTAGTATGCTGTTAAGTTTTGGTTATTTATAAATCAGAAAAGGGCATAATGTCC
>CAYYOW010000222.1:0-2494 GCA_964473395.1 uncultured Lentimicrobiaceae bacterium
GCTTGTTGAAATACGGTTTTGTTGAAACCGGTGAAATAGATGATATGGACGAGTATTATTATTATAAAATAAAGAGCAATGGCAAGAATAAATCCTGAGTTTACCGATGAGCTGAAAAAATACGGGGTATTCGATGCTAATGCCTGTTACAACTGTGGAAATTGTACGGCTGTTTGTGCACTCTCGGATGAAGAAAACTCATTTCCACGAAAAATGGTACGTTACAGTGTTTTGGGCTTGGATGATGAAATTAAAACATCGCTCGATCCCTGGCTCTGTTACTATTGTGGCGAATGCAGCATGACCTGTCCGCGGGAGGCCGACCCCGGCGAATTGATGATGTCGCTGCGACGCTGGCTTACAGCTAAATATGACTGGACAGGATTATCCGGTTTGCTTTATAAATCTTTAGCTGCCTCTATTACCGCTTTTGTTTTGATGGCTGCTATCGTAATCGGCTTCGGGGCTTACGAGCATTTCAATTTACAAACAATAATGTATTACGGTCACTTTTTCGAAAAAGCAGCCATAACCATTGTCTTTTTTTTGATTTTGTTACCGAATATATTTCACATGTGGTGGCTTACGGTAATTAAATCAGGATATAAAGCGCCTGTTTCGGCTTATTTTAAGGCCCTTGGCGAATTAATTGTGCACATGTTTACCCAAAAACGGACTCTAGGTTGTGACAACAACCAATTCCGCTGGTTCGAACATCTTATTCTGGTATTATCTTACCTCAGTTTGTTGTTCACCACCGTATTTCTGGATTGGTTTACTACCCAACACCTGTTTATTATCATTATCGGCTATGTAGAAAGTGCATTCATTTTCGTTGTTACTTTCGACTTTGTCAGGCACCGTATTATAAAAGATAAAGAAATAAGCAAACATTCCCATCCAAGCGATTTGTATTTTGTGATCTGGCTGTTTTTGATGGGATTGACTGCCTTTATAGTCCGCCTGTTTATCGATTTGTATATACTTGACAACAACGTTTGGATGTATCTTGTTCAATTAATCGTATTGGTACAGTGGGCAATGATTATTGTACCTTTTGGCAAATGGACACACTTTTTGTACCGTTCATTTGCCATGTATTTCCACAGAATTATTGAGTTGGCCGAAGAATAACAAATATATCTTTTTTAGACAAAAAGCCCGTGGACATTGCTGTTCCGGGCTTTTTTTTGTGACCGTTTTACCAATTCTTTTTTGTCTGACAGAGATTAAAAATTGTAATTTAGTTAAGTTATAAATAAAATTTATAAACAAATAAAAATCAAAAAGTTAGAAATAATATGATTTTTGTCATAAAAATATTTGATTTAGTAAATAACAGTAAATCAATTAATAACTTCTCTATTTTTAACGTATTCAAATAGTTAGTATTCAACATTTGATATATAAATTGTCATATTTTTGTCTGCGAATATATAATTATATAAATATTTGTATAAAATATCATATGTTTGAAAAGAAGATGACTGATATTCAGTGGCTTAAGAGCGAGAAATGTTTGCTATCCCATATTGGGAAAAAGAAACATAAACTTTCATTATATTCTGGTATTGGCTAAAGAGCTTCAATAATAAAAATATACGTATGAAAACAAGACGTCAATTTATTAAAATTTCAACGGTGGGTGCCGGGGCTGCTGCTTTGGGGCTGCATTCACTTAAGGTCAGCGGCTTAGATTTTTTCGGAAGCAGGGAAGAGGAAGGGCCTGCAAGCGATGAGGAGATGACCGCTACTGCTACCTATTGCGAAGTTTGTTTTTGGAAATGTGCTGCCTGGACTTATGTTGACAAGAAAGGGAGAATCAGGAAAATTATCGGCAACAAAGAAGACCCGAACAGTAATGGACGGTTGTGCCCGCGGGGAACAGGCGGTGTGGGTATGTATTACGATGAGGACAGACTGAAAACACCTTTGATTCGGGTAACGAGAAAAGATGGAACGCAATATTTTCGTAAAGCATCGTGGGAGGAGGCTCTGAAAAAGATTGCGGATAAAATGAAAGAGGTGAAAGAAAAATACGGGCCGGAAGCTTTTGGCTATTTCAATCATGGTACACCGGGCGGACATTTAGAACACTTGATGAGGGCTTATGGTTCGGAAACCAATGCCGAACCTGCTTATGCCCAATGCCGCGGGCCACGGTCTGTTGCTTATCTTGCTACTTTTGGTGCTTATATTGGTTCCCCGGAATGTACTGATATCAGAGACACCCGTTGTATGGTGTTGATTGGCTCGCACATTGGCGAAAACATGCATAACCAGCAAGTGCAGGAGATGTCACAAGCCATTGACCAAAAAGCTACCATAATCACTGTTGACCCACGGTTTAGCACTGCTGCCAGTAAGTCTCAATTCTGGCTGCCCATAAAACCTTCAACTGATATCGCCCTCATCCTGGCCTGGATTCATGTTCTTATTTATGAAGATATTTACAACAAGGATTTTGTAAAGAAATATACTTTTGGTTTTGACC
>CAYYOW010000223.1:0-2492 GCA_964473395.1 uncultured Lentimicrobiaceae bacterium
GTTGTCCAAATTCAGGGTGGATGCTGAGATAAACCGGCGACTTTTTAATCTTTGAGCCTAACCGGTACCATGGTTTGATCTTTAAAACCAGCCCCAGCTTTTCATATTCCGCTTTGCCGCCATCGCCCAGAACAATTTTTAGCATTTGATCCAGTGACCCGCTTTTCAGTAGTTTGGACAGGTTGAAGTTTACCTTTACCGGAAAAAGGATGGTTTCTCCGGGCGGTATCGCTACCGGCTGGTTGAGGACTCCTGTTGCCAGCGTATCCGATTTGGCCTGAAGTATCCAGTCCATACCCGAAATGGCAGCTTTTTTGTCAGCAGTGTTTTGTCCCTGAACGGTTAACTTTATCACCGAAGGCAGGTCGCCTTTTACAAACCGGAGTCCGAGCGAAATCATCTGGCTGAAATCCAGGTCGGAAATCTTTCCCTTTTGCGAAACATCAATGTCGGCAATGGAAAGGACTTTCACATCGCGAACGGCAAACCTGCTATGTACAAACCGTTCGTACTCTTTGGCCTGTTTGAAGAGGCTACATGAGCTTGAAAAAAGCACCAAAATGAGTAGTGATAGTGCAAAAAGGCTGTGCTTTGAAAAAGATGAAAACAGCGACCGGCTTTTATTATTGGAAGGTGCAGACATATTCGGTTGTGGTTATACTTTATTTGCTCGTTTCCGTCTGGTTTCGTCCAGAATAATTTTGCGCAGACGCAGTGAACGTGGCGTTACTTCGAGATATTCATCTTTGCGGATAATTTCCATGTACTCTTCGAGAGAAAATTTTATGGACGGCGGTATCAACACCTTGTTGTCGGAGCCGGAGGCACGCATGTTGGTGAGTTTCTTGCCTTTGTTAATGTTTATCACGATATCTTTGTCGCGGGAGCTTTCGCCGATAACCTGTCCGGCATACACTTCGTCGTTGGGAGAAATGTAAAAACGTCCCCTATCCACCAGTTTCCAGATGGCATAAGCAACAGCGGTTCCGGTTTCCATGGAGATAAGTGCGGCATTATTACGGGTTTGAAATTCTCCTTTCCATGGTTCGTAAGCTTTAAAGCGATGGGCTATAATGGCTTCGCCTTCGGTAGAGGTGAGGATAGCATTGCGTAAGCCAATGATTCCCCTTGAGGGAATACTGAATTCCAGCATCATGCGGTCGTTTTTCGGTTCCATATTTTCAAACTCACCCTTCCGCTGGGTAACCATGTCGATGACACGACCTGAAAAATTTTCGGGAACCAATACCGTAAGGCTTTCTATCGGTTCGTGTTTAGCACCGTCAATAGTTTTGATAATTACTTTGGGCTGACCCAGTTGGAACTCGTAACCTTCGCGGCGCATGGTTTCCACAAGAATGGAGAGATGAAGAATTCCCCTGCCGAAAACCAGATAGGCATCGGCTGAGTCGGTCTCCTCCACACGCAGAGCGAGGTTTTTCTCCGTTTCGTGAAAAAGGCGGTCGCGCAGATGCCGTGATGTGACATATTTTCCTTCTTTACCAAAAAACGGGGAGTTGTTGATGGTGAACAACATGCTCATGGTTGGCTCGTCAATATTGATGGGGGGCAGTCCTTCGGGATTCTCAAAATCGGCCACCGTATCGCCAATCTCGAAATCATCGATACCCATGAGGGCGATGATGTCGCCGGCGTAAACCTCTTCTTTGTATTTTTCTTTTCCAAGTCCTTCAAACCGGTAAAGTTCTTTGATCCGGGACTTTTTTATGCTACCGTCACGTTTTACAAGCGAAACATTCATGTCAGTTTTCAGCTTTCCACGCAGCAGACGGCCAACGGCAATACGGCCAACATAAGAAGAGTAGTCCAGTGAAGTAATCTGCATCTGAGGTGTACCTTCGATGTATTTTGCCGAAGGAATATGTTCCAGAATTTGATCTAACAGGTAAGAGACGTCGGTGGTGGGATGTTGCCAGTCGGGGCCCATCCATCCCTGTTTTGAAGAGCCATAAACGGTGACAAAATCCAATTGTTCTTCGTTGGCACCGAGGTTAAACATAAGGTCGAAAACAGCTTCTTGTACCTCTCCGGGGCGGCAGTTGGGTTTGTCCACTTTGTTGATAACCACGATGGGAATTAGTTTCAGATCGATGGCTTTTTGCATTACAAAGCGGGTCTGTGGCATGGGGCCTTCAAAGGCATCCACCACGAGCAAAACACCGTCGGCCATATTTAAAACGCGTTCCACTTCGCCGCCGAAGTCGGAGTGACCGGGGGTGTCGATAATATTAATTTTGACGCCGTTGTAACGTACGGAGACATTTTTTGAAAGAATGGTGATGCCTCTTTCTCTTTCCAGGTCGTTGCTGTCGAGGATAAGATCCCCCATGTTTTGGTTGTCGCGGAAGAGCCTTACCTGGTATAATAGTCTGTCAACCAGCGTTGTTTTGCCATGGTCAACATGTGCAATGATAGCAATATTTTTAATCTCTTTCATTTGTGTTTGCGGGTGTTAAATTCGGGCTGCAAAG
>CAYYOW010000224.1:0-2488 GCA_964473395.1 uncultured Lentimicrobiaceae bacterium
TTGCCCGTTCCATGGTCGTCAACGCCGCCCGGGCAGCCGGTATCCAGCCCATCGACTCGGTCTTTTCCGATATGTCGGATATGGAAGCCCTGGCCGAAAATGTAAAGCGTTCTAAAGCCCTCGGTTTCGACGGCATGGGATGTATCCATCCGCGGCAAATTAGTGTGATTCATGAGAATTTCGCACCGGATAAAGCTGAGATTGAGAAAGCCAGGAAGATATTTATCGCTTTCCGCGAAGCCGAAGCCAAAGGGCTTGGCGTGGTTTCCCTCGGCTCCAAAATGATTGATCCGCCGGTGGTGAAACGAGCGTTGAACACCATTAAAATAGCTGAAATGTTTCATCTTAATCATTAGTTGAATGGCGATTTGTCATTTGTTAATTGGATAATTCGCTGTTCGCTATTAGAAATCAATGGTATTTAGTAAACAATAAAAAGTAAACAAATGAAACTCGAAGAACTTAAGGCCTATAATCTGGCTATGGAGATGGGAGAGGAGGTATGGCAAATTGTTATTAAATGGGGCTATTTTGAAAAAGATACGATTGGAAAACAGTTGGTTAGAGCCATTGATTCTGTTGCAGCAAATTTAAGCGAAGGCTTTGGCCGTTATCATTATCGTGAAACTAATCACTTCAATTATTATTCCCGGGGTTCTTTATTTGAAAGCAAAACCTGGATTCAAAAAGCTTTTAACAGGAAGCTTATTCCGGAACCTGAATATGATGCTTTTATGGGAAAAACAGACCATATCGGCAAGATGCTCAACAGCTACATTAAATCCATCGGAAAATAATCAGATGGCATATCTTTTTTCTAATAACGAATTATCTAATTATCTAATTAGCGAAAGAAATGAAAAAATACGATAAAATAGTAAAAAACGCTGCCGGACGTCTGGTACCCACCATAATTAATGGCGAAGAGCATGTGCCTTTTGCGGGTATTGGAAAATTCAAGCCCTCCGGCAGGAAGTTTGCACCGCGGATTGTGAGCTGTGCCGACTATCCGGAAGATGGGAACAAAGTGGTGAAAAGTCTGAAGGAAGCCCTTCTAAATGCCGGTTTACGCGATGGTATAACCATTTCCACGCATCACCATTTTCGCAACGGCGACCTGATGGCCAACCAGATATTTGACATAGCTCATGAACTGGGTATAAAAAACCTGCGATGGTTTCCCTCGGCCAGTTTTCCGTGTCACGAACATCTGATTCCCTATCTCGAAGATGGGACTATCCACCGGATTGAGGGAAGCATGAATGGTGCGCTTGGGAAATTCTGCTCCGAGGGAAAAATGGCCGGACTGGGCATCCTTCGTTCCCATGGCGGTCGCTACCAGGCCATTCAGGATGGTGAAGTACAGATTGACATTGCCGTCATTGCAGCTCCTACGGCCGATCCTTTCGGTAATGCCAATGGTGTAAACGGTGATGCAGCTTGCGGACTGCTGGGCTTTGCCCTCGCCGACTCACAATATGCCGACAAAGTGATTGTGGTAACAGATAATCTGATTCCTTTTCCTGCTATTCCGTGGCAAATTCAAGGGAACTACGTGGATTATGTGGTAAAGGTGGACAAGGTGGGCATTGCTGAAAAGATTATCTCCGGGACGACAAAAATCACTAAAAGTCCTGACCGCCTGCTGATTGCCGAAATGACGGCTCGTTTTTGTGAGGCTACAGGGTTGATATATGACGGGTTTTCGTACCAGGCCGGTGCAGGCGGAACTGCCCTCTCCATTGGGAATTATTTTGGTGATATTCTAAGGAAAAACAAGTGGAAAGCACGGTTTATCCGTGCCGGAAGCAATAAATACCCGGTGGAGATGCTGGAAGAAGGGCTGGTAGAATATATTCTCGATGGCCAGACATTTGATTTGGAAGGCGTCCGCTCCATGCGTGAAAACCCCAACCATGTGTGGACTTCACCCTTCACCTCATACAATTATCATGGGAAGGGCAACTTTGCTTCCCTGGTGGACGTGGTGGTGCTGGGCGCTACGGAAGTCGATGTAAATTTCAATGCTAATGTTGTAACCCATTCCGATGGTTATCTGCTGCATGGTATTGGTGGTTGGCAGAATACCCTTTTTGGGAAAACTACTATTTTGCCCATCCCGTTGTTTCGCGATCGTATTCCGGTTATCCGTGATGAGGTAACTACCCTTTGTGCGCCGGGAGAAATGATTGATGTGGTGGTTTCCGAACGGGGCATAGCCATCAACCCGTTGCGTAAAGATTTGCTGGAAAAGGCTAAAAACAGCGGACTGCCCATCAAAACTATTCAGCAGTTAAAAGAAGAAGCAGAAGCCATCTGCGGCATACCGGACAAACCAAATTTGAGTGACGAGATTGTGGCGGTGATAAAATGGGTGGATGGCACGGTGCTGGATTCGGTGAGGAGAGTGGCTGTGGAATAAAGGGGATGAAACAACCAATATTCTTTCGTTATGAATCCTGAAAGGCTTATCAGTAAGACATTGCAG
>CAYYOW010000225.1:0-2445 GCA_964473395.1 uncultured Lentimicrobiaceae bacterium
ATGAGTTTGCGCAAAATATCAATGACAACGCCTTTACAAACGGAGCTGCTCTTAGTGTTTTGGAAGAGGCTACACAGGCAGCAAAAGAATTGGGTATAAGTCCGGATCCCGTTTGGCTGAAGGTAGCCAAAAGCCTCCGGTTTTATTATTTCCCCAATGGTGTTACAAAAGAAAATTCCACTTACCACGGCCAGATAATAAAACAGGCAGATGTAAATTTACTGGCTTATCCTTTACATGTTGTTAAGAATAAGGAACAAATTATCAAAGACCTGGCATATTATGAGCCTAAAATATCGAAAGATGGCCCTGCCATGGGATATTCTGTTCTTTCAATATTACATGCCCGTCTCGGAGACAGAAAGAAAGCATTTGAATTGTTTAAACAGGCTTATATGCCGAATAAGCGGCCACCTTTCGGCGCTCTTTCCGAATCCGCAACCAGTAATAATCCTTATTTTGCCACCGGAGCAGGAGGAATGCTTCAGGCTGTAATTTTTGGATTTGCCGGTTTACAAATCACCAATCACGGATTGGTACAGGGAAAACCGTGCCTGCCAAAACAATGGAAAAGCTTGACCATTAAAGGGGCTGGGCCTGGTAAAAAGACATTTTATATCACACATTAATTAGCGATAATAAAAACAGTGTACTATGAAAATAATGAAATACATCAATTTAATCGTCCTTATGGCAGCAATAGCAGCTATCGTTTCGTGCCAGCCACAGAACAAAAAAAGCACGGCAAAAAGCACAACTATTCCTAACCGAAAATGGTGGAAGGAAGCCGTCGTTTACCAAATCTACCCACGAAGTTTTAAAGACAGTAACGGCGATGGAATTGGTGATTTAAAGGGAATTATCTCTAAGCTTGACTACGTCAAAAGCCTTGGGGTCAATGTGATTTGGCTAAACCCGATTTTTGCCTCTCCCAACCACGACAATGGTTACGATATCAGCGACTACAGAAAAATAATGAAGCAATTTGGCACCATGGCCGATTTTGATACTCTTTTGAATGAGATGCACCACCGGGGATTAAAACTTGTGCTGGATCTTGTGGTTAACCATACAAGTAGCGATCATGAATGGTTTAAACAATCACGCAGCTCAAGGACGAATCCTTATCGTAACTATTACCATTGGTGGCCTGCAGAAAGAGGAAAACCAGCAAAACGGTTTAGTTTCTTCGATGTAAATAACAACGCATGGAGATATGATTCGACCACCAATGCATATTACCTTCATTATTTTGCCCGTTCGCAACCTGACTTGAATTGGGAAAATCCCAAAGTGCGTCAGGCAATTTACAAGATGATGCGCTTTTGGTTCGATAAAGGCATTGATGGCTTTAGAATGGATGTCATCCCCTTTATTGCCAAGGACACTACTTTCCCTAAAATGCCGGCAAAATATCATGGCAACTGGGGCCATTTCTATGCCAACGGACCCCATTTGCATGAATATTTGAAAGAAATGAACAGGGAGGTTCTCAGTAAATATCCTAATATCATGACTGTTGCCGAAGGTGCCGGAGTTACCATGAGCCAGGCTTTAAACTTTGTTGATCCTGCCCGCAAGGAGTTGAATATGCTCTACAATTTTGATGGCATGAGTCTGGGATATATACCTGGTACTTATAAGGAATTAGACCCCAATGGCGTTAAGCTTGTCGATTTTAAAAATGTATATACCCGCTGGGATTCTATTTATGAGAACAAAGGATGGGGTACCATTTACCTTGGAAATCACGACCAGCCCCGGATGGTTACCCGGTGGGGAAACGACTCTCCGCAATTCCGAGCCTTGTCTTCAAAAATGCTGACTACTTTCCTGATGACCATGCGCGCAACGCCCTTTTATTATTTTGGAGATGAGTTGGGAATGACTAACATCAAATTTGACAGCATTAAAGATTATGAGGATATTGAAACGCTTCATGAGTATCAACATCTAAAAAATACCGGGGGCAACCTTAAGAAGTTTTTGGATAATCAGAAAATGGTGGCAAGAGATAACGGACGTACTCCTTTCCAATGGGACACTACCCGTAATGCCGGATTTACCACGGGGCATCCCTGGTTAAAAGTGAATCCGAATTACAAGACAATCAATGTGGAAATAGAAGAACAGAATCCCAATTCGGTATTGAATTATTTTAAGAAAATTATCCGGTTGAGAAAGAAGAACCTTGTTTTGATATATGGTAAATACACTCTTCTTGATAAAGAAAATCCTTATGTTTACGCATATACCCGTGAATTAAACGGAAAAAAGATACTGGTGCTTTTAAACTTTACAACCCATAAAGCACAGGGAAATCTTTCGTTTGACATGAGCAAGGCAAAACTTTTAATCGACAATTACAGTACTGTGCCGGATGCTAATGCAATAAAAACCTTTTCATTGCGGCCGTATGAAGCAGCGGTATTTGAGCTTAGATAA
>CAYYOW010000226.1:0-2443 GCA_964473395.1 uncultured Lentimicrobiaceae bacterium
AACACTTCAAAGCCTTTCCAGTTTGCCTTCAAAGCTTTGATAAGCTCTTCCATGCTCACCAGCTTCTTGTCAAAAACCAGATGTTTGATGGCCAGTAGCGAATCGACGGTGGTGGCATAAGTAACCGCTTCGATGGTGGTGAAACTGATTTCTGCGCCGCCCTGTGTAACGTCCATTCCTTTTTCGGCGCAACCTTTCACCAGGCACGAAAGGTAAGGTGTGGGATTGTATTTCGCCCGGATGGATTCGGAAACTTCGTACAGGTCAACGATCTTCCTAACAATGTATTCCGTTTGCCGTATATAGGCTTTTTCGAATTCTTCCCAGGTTTTGAATTTCGTGGCATCGCCGGTTTTCGGCCCGTCCTGTTTGATTTTTTCCTTTTTACCAGTGATGGGATCCACAAACATATTCAGATCTTTTCCGCCGGTGAGCGCCAGTTCCACTGCTTTTAGCAGGTTCAGGTTATTGTCCACGGTTCCCGAACGGTCGTTGCCGGCCATGGTGTTTTCGAGACAACCCACGGGGGCATAATCGTGCATGTTGTCTTTGGTAATGAGATGCTCATATTTGCCCGCTTTGGCTTCACGCATGAGGCCGGCCATGGAACGCTCGTCAAAATTTATAAGGAAAGGAGCACCCTGACTGCCGGAAATCATGTCCATCACTTTATCCAGCAGTTTTTCGGGAGAATTCCGGTGCAACCGTACATTGGGTTTGGGTTCCAGAATGGGCGACATTTCATCAATCACTTCAAGGATGGCATAGGTCAGATCGTTGGTAGCATCTTTGCCATCGGCGCCCATTCCCGACAGGGTAATCAGTTGGCCGTAACCTGCTGTAATTCCCTGGTTGGCTCCCACGCGAATAAGAGCATCATAAGCCGTGTTTGCATGAATCCAGAAAGTTTTCAGGATTTCTTTACCAAATTCCCTGTCCATGCCGCCGGTGATGGATTTTTGCCAGTAAGGAAACAAGTACTGATCAATCCGGCCAAAAGAAACGCCCGGACCGGGATAATTTTCATCGCTCATTACCAGCATGTGGGTAAACCAAAGTGCCTGCACGGCTTCCCAAAATGTTTCGGCTGGTTCCCAGGGAACTTTTTTCAGGTTTTCGGCTATCTGCAGCAGTTCGGCTTTGCGGATTGTATCACTTTCCTGTTCTGCTTTACGAATACATAAAGCACTGTATCTTTTAGCAAGGTTGCGGGGTATGGTGGCAGAGGTCATCATGGCGCTGAGCTGTGCGCCTTTGGAACCCTCCTTTTCGCTGTCAGAAAGCTTTTCATAAAAGTTTTTGATTTCGGCATAAATACCTTTCCAGCCTATGCGCAGTGCTTTGTCGTAACCCGGAATGATGTGTCCGGAGGTGGCACCCGAATTACCGTAACCGTGGTCGTGAAACCATTTCATACTAGCGCGGGAGCCATTTTTGCCATAAATGAGTTTGTTGACGGCTTTGGCTTCCTGTTCCCTCCAGCACATGGATGTCATAAGGTTGAACCGTGCGCCGGCAATCAGATCGCCGGGGAGGATTTCCTTTGGCACGTATTTTACCATGGTCTCTTTTACAAACCAGGCTTTGCGCTCCGGCAGGCTCCAACGAAAAAAGTCATCATGCATTTTAACTTTACGAGCCACCTGTTTCATTGATGACCTGAAAGTTTCGAGAAACGGATATGTTTCCGGAACGATGTAATAAGTCAGCTCGTCGTACTGGATGTCCCACGGCGTTCCGGTAGTCCAGGCCGTAAATTCGTTGTTCCATTTTCTTGCAGTTCCCGAAAAATAGTAATCTCTCAGCCATTGAATACGTTTGCTGAGCTCTTTCGGCTCTTTGATTTTTTGAATTTGCATGATAGTTTCCACGGCAGAAGGGGTTAAAGTGTTTGTGTAATTTATTTTGTAACAGGTATTTGCGCCCTATTTTTTGTCTGATTTATTTTAATCATCATTTCGAGATGTTCGGCGCCATGGTTCAGCAGTTTTGTCATGATGCGGACGGCTCTTTCTTCATCCTGTTCCCGGACGGCTTCAACAATCTCTTTATGTGTATCGAAAACCATAGTACAGACTTCCGGGTCGGAAAAGAACAGTGTGGAGAGATGCAGATATATTTCCCGGAAGGAATTCAGCAGCAGCGAATAGATAAAATTATCCGAAGCCAGTGCAATGATTTGATGAAATTCGTAATCCAGTTCGGCAACTTCCCGGTATTGATTCCGGTCTATGGTTTTTTCCCTGCGGACAATTTCTTCCAGCTGCCGGAGGTGATCAGGTTTCCGGTTTTTGGCACATAGCCACACCATTTCGTTTTCAAAAAGCCGCCGCATCCCGAGGATATCCTCTTGAATTTTCGAATCCAGCGTTCCGTGATAATTTAGTAGCGAAAGCAGCAGCGGGATGGAACCCTGTTTCCGGAAATCGTTGACCACTGTCCC
>CAYYOW010000227.1:0-2401 GCA_964473395.1 uncultured Lentimicrobiaceae bacterium
AATGGTGCCTTCTCCAATAATATCGTACCAGGCAGATACAGGTATTTGAGAAGATACAATCGTTGACATTTGGCTGTGCCTATCATCTACAATATCCATTAAAGTTTCACGTGCATAATTATCAAAAGCCTGAAGCCCAAAGTCATCCAAAATAAGCAGGTTTACTTTTCCTATTTTCGTGAGCTGCTTTAGGTAGGTGCCATCTAGTTTGGATAACTTTAATTTGGCTAAAAGACGTGCTGTGTTGGTATAATATACCTTGTGCCCCAATAGACAAGCTTGATGCCCGATGGCTTGCGCTAAGTAGCTTTTACCCACACCTGATGCTCCTGTAAGGATTATGTTTTCCTTTTTCTTTATAAAATCCAAGGTGCTTAAGCGTTCAAACATATTCTTATCCAAGTTCCTGACCTGGCTGTAACTTACTTCTGCTATCGTTGCTTTTTGACGAAAACCCGCTTGAGCAAGCAAACGGTTAATCTTTTTATTTTGCCTGTCTTCCCACTCGTGGTCGGTTAATAAGGCTAAATATTCATCGGCTGTAGCCTCACTAAATTGATTGTTTTTTACGTGCTGATAATGTAAATCAGCCATAGCACTTAAGCGCATTTGTTTTAGTTTTTCAATGGTTTGATTGTTGTTCATAATTGTTCATTTGTTAATTAGAAAAAACTTTGTTGGCCACGAATATTATCGTGGGCTGGAATATGAGATGTAGAACTGTTTTCTTTTTGTTCATCCAGAGGTTCTTTATCCAGGTTATTGGCAAGTATATTTTTAATGCGGTTATAAGAAATCGCATCTGCAACCTGCGCACGTTTACACGCATTATTAAGCCGCTCTGAGCCATAGATGCGATGTAGTTGAATAATACCCATGGCTCGCTTGTAGGCTATTTCTGGGTAATCGCATTGGGTAAACAGGCCTTCTACACAAGCTACTACATCACTGCCGTGTTTAAAGGCCATCTTCTTAAAGTATGCTGGGCTCCAATCGGTATAATCTTTATGGGTGCTGCTTAAATGGGTTTTATTGGTAATGTACAGCCCCATAGCCTTCTTACGCTGGTGCAGGGCAATCCGCTCATGGTAATGATACACCTCAACCGTAGTTTGCGTATAGTGGATCATCGTTGATTTACCGATAAAACGGTAGGGAACACTGTAGTAGCTTTTATCTGGCGAAAAATATACATAGCCTATCTTTTGCACCTTAGCCCTGGTGTAATCTTTTAACTGATAAGGTGATGCTGGCAGTGGTTTTAAATAACTTCGCTCTACCGACTGGAACAGTTCTTTTCTACTGGCCTGTTTACGCTGAAATAGCAAACTATTATACACCTCAAGATGTGCACGTATCTGCTCGTTAAGTTCTTTTAAGCTAAAAAAAGTAATAGCTCTTATGGGATGATAAATACGTTGATAGGTTAACTGCACCGCATTTTCAACCAGGGCTTTGTCTTGGGGAGAGTAGCTTCGAGTGGGATTAACCACGCAGTTGTTATGATGGGCAAAGTCTTTTAAGGAACGGTTTATCTCAGGTTCGTATTTGCTTGCCCTGGTTACGGCCGATTTTAAATTATCCGATACAATGGCTTTGGGTACTCCTCCATAAAAGGATAAGCTGTTGCTTAGGCAAGTGATAAGATCTTCTCTTTTTTGGCTCATACAAGCCTCAACGTATGTATATTGACTATTGGGCAGGATGGCGACAAACACTTCCACAGGTATTAGTTCTCCTGTTTCTTTGTCGGTAATATGTAGTTTTTTGCCCGCAAAATCTATAAAAAGCTCTTTGCCCGCCTGATGCTCTAACTTCATGGAGCCCTTTTGCTTAGCATATTTGCGCCTATAGTGCTCCATAAACTGTGTATAGCTATAAGGCTGCTTGGCTTGTAGCTGATACTCATTATAATGATACAGGAAAGTAAAGCCCGGGTGATTGCGCCACTGGTTCACTTTCTCGAAGTAGCGTATCAGGTAATCAAAGCGGTCGTTATCAATCGTAGAATGAGAAGGGAAACGCTCACGCAAGGCGGCATTATCAAAGTGGAGCAGCTCTTTAGGGTCATATTCGCAGGCCTTGAAAAGCTTCATATAACCATTGATGGTATTACGTGAAATACCAAGTGTCTCGGCAATCTTCCGATTGCTCAGCCCATCTAATTGTAGGGTAATAATTTGTTTTAAGTCCATTGGATCAAGGGTATTGGCCATATCGCTTTTTTATGCGATATAGCTCATTTTGCTTGATCTTTCAAAGTGGCACGGTTTGAACCGTTATAGCCTTGACCTTGCTCGGCTTAGTGGCACACCTGCCTGCCGGCATAGGCAGGGTTTGAACCGTAATCACTGGCACAATAAGTCCGATATAGGTGGCACAGTTTAAACCGTAATAGCCA
>CAYYOW010000228.1:0-2395 GCA_964473395.1 uncultured Lentimicrobiaceae bacterium
CATTCGCACGAAAGAAAACAGGACTTCTCCAAAGGCGTGGCCATCGGTTCCATTTTCCCTCCTGACGAAGATTCGCATGTGGAACCGGTACGTTATGGCTCCGGTTCGGGATTTTTCAAACTTATGGGCGTTCCGCTGACTTTCGGTAACAATGCCGGAGTAAGAATCGGAAAACTACTGGGGCATTTGGTTCGCCATCCGGTGTCGTGGTTGCGTATTTATTTCTCAAAGAATTTCGCGGAAGAATCGGTCATCCTGCTGTTTATGCAGCACCTCGACAGCACCCTACGCTTCAAGCGTGGATGGTTTAATCTGAATTCTACCGTCTCCACCGGAAAAGCGCCGACATCTTTTATCCCGCGAGCCAAAGAGCTGGCCAAAAGAACCGCCAGGGTTATCGAGGGAAAACCTTTTGTGATGACCACCGAAGCACTTTTCGGCATGCCCACTACAGCACATATTCTGGGTGGCGCTGTCATCGGCGATTCGCCCGAAACCGGTGTTATCGACAAGCAGCACAAAGTTTTCGGTTACGAAAACATGTATGTGTGCGATGGCTCAACCATCTCGGCCAACCCGGGGGTGAATCCATCACTTACCATTACGGCTATGACAGAAAGAGCCATGGGGTTTATTCCGGAGAAGGAAAAATAGCTGTACTTAATAGGATGAGAGTTGACGAAAAATATAGTATTTGTCAATTTCTGACTGATAATGTTGAGTACTATGAACAACCACATGTTCAAATTGTTAACGTCAATAAAAGAAAAATGAACAAAAGCTTTCTGTTAAACCGCCGCCCCAAAGGAAAACCAAATTTAAGCGATTTCAAATTTGTATCTGAAAAGATGCCGCAAATATCCGATGGTGAAATACTTTTAAAAACCACTTATGTTTCGGTAGATCCGTACCTGAGAGGCCGCATGAATGATGCAAAATCATACATCCCCCCTTTTCAATTAAATAAGCCAATAAGCTCCGGAATAATTGCTGAGGTCATCGCCTCCAATCACGCAGAACTCATCAAAGGTGATTTTGTAACAGGCTTGCTGGAATGGAAGCAGTTCCAGAAATCTGATGGCAAAGGTTTGATGAAAATAAGTGAAACCAAAGCCCCTTTATCGGCTTATTTGGGAGTTTTAGGACTAACCGGTCTAACCGCCTATTTCGGATTAACAGAAATAGGAGTACCGAAAAAGGGTGAGACACTCGTTGTATCTGGCGCTGCCGGAGCCGTGGGTAGCATAGCAGGGCAAATAGGTAAAATACTGGGATGCCGGGTGGTGGGTATTACCGGTACTGATGAAAAAGTTAAGCTGCTAAAGTCCGACTTTGGTTTTGATGATGCTATTAATTACAACACCACCAAAAACATGAGGAAGGCTATTACCGCTGTCTGTCCCGCAGGTGTTGATATCTATTTCGACAATGTCGGGGGAACCATTTCTGAAGGAGTTCTGTTCAATATTAATAATTTTGCAAGAATCATTGTTTGCGGAGCCATCTCCCTGTACAACGAAACATCCATGCCAACAGGAATGCGAATCGAGCCTTTTTTAGTAAAAAACAGTGCTTTAATGCAAGGCTTTATCGTTAGCAACTATGCGGATATATTTCTTACAGCCATCAAGCAATTATCAGAATGGTTGGCAGCCGGAAAGCTGGTTTATAAAGAAACGGTTATGGAAGGTTTTGAAAATATTCCCCTTGCATTCCTGGGTATTTTCGAAGGGAAAAACATTGGGAAAATGGTGGTAAAAATATAAACTCCTCCACCGATACACGAGCATCGGCTCAGTAGTCTCGACTATGGATGGAGGAGTCTTGAGAAATTCTTTTTGACTAAATTGTCATGAAACTTGAAGTCTTCCCTTTTACAGATTGGTAAACTTTATAAGGTGCACGCTTTTGTCCGGGCATTCCGGGCGTTCCCGTTGGCATTCCCGATAGTCCTATTCCATCAATTGCCGGCTTTTCTCTCAGTAGTTTTTTGACAGCCTCCACGGGCACATGTCCTTCAATAAAGTAGTTACCTACGATAGCAGTATGGCAGCTTTGTTTGTTAGCCGGAACTCCGAATTTTTCTTTTATTGCCCTCATATCATACTCCGGAACAACCGTTACATCAAATCCCTGTCTTCTCATTTCATCTGCATATCCGTCACAGCAGCCACAGTTTGGAGACTTATATATCGTCATTTTATTATTTTGCATGGTGTGGTTTAGCGCGTAAGTTTTTTTAACTTCATTCTTACTCTTTAAAAAATAAAAACCGCCAATACCAATGGCAACGATAACGATTACTGTCAATATCCGTTTATTCATTGTATTTTTCATAAACATTAAATTAAAAGTTTCATAGATTCTTTAAGAAGATGCAAATTTACACCTTTAA
>CAYYOW010000229.1:0-2384 GCA_964473395.1 uncultured Lentimicrobiaceae bacterium
AAAAAATACTTTTTATCGATCGTGATGGCACACTCATCATTGAACCACCGGAAGATTTTCAGGTAGATAGCTTAGAGAAATTGGAGTTTTATCCCGGTGTTTTCCGCTACTTGTCACAGATTGCCGAAACAATGGATTATGAGATGGTCATGGTGAGCAACCAGGATGGATTGGGAACCGATTCCTTTCCGGAGAAGACCTTTTTTCCCGTACAGGAAAAAATGTTGAAAGCCCTTGAAAACGAAGGTGTCATTTTCTCTGATATTCTTATCGACAGGAGTTTCCCGGAAGAAAAGGCTCCAACGCGTAAACCTCGTACCGGACTGCTTACAAAATACATGGCGGGAGAATATGATTTAAAAAATTCTTTCGTTATCGGCGACAGGATTACCGACATGGAGCTGGCCAAAAACCTGGGGTGCAAAGGTATTCTGCTCGACAGTCCTGATAACGCTGGTTTTGATACGGAAACCCAGGTTTTACAAACAACTTCATGGGGAGATATTTACCGTTTTCTGCGTCTGAAACAGCGAACGACAAAGGTAAGTCGCCAAACCAAAGAAACCCAGATAGACCTTTCTCTCAACCTTGATGGTACTGGGAAAGCTCAAATCAATACAGGAATTCGGTTTTTCGATCATATGCTCGAACAAGTAAGCCGCCATGGGGCGGTCGATTTATCCCTACGGGTAAAAGGCGACCTGGAGGTGGACGAACATCACACCATTGAAGATACGGCGCTGGTTCTGGGGCAGGCTGTGAAAGAGGCTCTTGGAGATAAAAAAGGCATCAGCCGGTATGGCTTTTTTGTTCCCATGGACGACAGCCTGGCGCAGGTAGTGCTGGATTTTGGCGGCAGAAGCTGGCTGGAGTGGGATGCCGAATTCAAAAGGGAAAAGATTGGGGAAATGCCCACGGAGATGTTTTTTCATTTCTTTAAATCCCTCTCCGATGCGGCTGCCTGTAACTTACATATCCGTGCTACCGGCACTAACGAACATCACAAAATTGAAGCCATCTTCAAGGCTTTTGCCCGTGCTCTCAAAATGGCCGTACAACGCGATGCAGACCGCATGACACTTCCCAGCACGAAAGGAGTGCTGGAATAACCGGATAAATTTCCACCTTTCAGGTCGAAAAAGAGCTGAAAGGTGGAGAATTGATTGATGAACCACGGGTTTCACCCCGTGGTGTAAAACACAAAACCATGAAAATATCCATTATAGATTACGGTGCCGGAAATGTGAAATCCGTCCAGTTTGCCCTCGAAAGACTGGGCTACAATGGGAAACTCACTTCCGATGCAGATGAGATTCTTCAGGCTGACAAGGTTATTTTCCCCGGCGTTGGCGAAGCTTCTTCAGCAATGAAAGCCTTACGGCAATACGGGCTGGATAACCTTATTCCCACACTCAGGCAGCCCGTTTTGGGTATCTGTCTTGGCATGCAACTCCTGTGTGCACGTTCGGAAGAAGGAGATACCGGTTGCCTCGGCGTTTTTCCTGCAGAAAGTCTGGAATTCCCTGCTAATCTGAAAGTTCCGCATGTGGGGTGGAACACGTTGTCAGATTTTAAATCGACTTTGTTTAATGAGGTAGAGTCTGAGTCTTACGCTTATTTTGTTCACAGCTATTATGTACCGCTGTCGCCTTATACCATTGCACAAAGTCATTATGGCTTTTCTTTTTCGGCTGCCCTGGCAAAAGACAACTTCTTCGCATGTCAGTTTCACCCGGAGAAAAGTAGTAAAACCGGAGAGCAAATCCTTAAAAACTTCCTATCCTTATGAGAATTATTCCTGCCATAGACATTATTGAAGGCCGTTGCGTACGGCTCGAACAGGGAGATTACTCCCGGAAGAAAATTTACGACAAAGACCCGTTGGAATTGGCAAAACAGCTGGAAGGTCAGGGCTTCGGCTACCTGCACCTTGTAGATCTTGACGGAGCCAAAGCCGGGAAGCCTATCAATATGAAGATATTGGAGAAAATTTGTAACCAAACCCATTTGGTAGTTGATTATGGTGGTGGTGTCAAAGATACTGCGGCACTTTCCCGGGTTTTCGACAACGGAGCACGGCAGGTTACGGCCGGAAGCATCGCTGTGAAGAATCCTGAGGAAGTTGGCAGCTGGCTGGAACAATTCGGATCAGAAAGGATCATTCTCGGCGCTGATGTGAAAGATAAGAAAGTTTTCATCAACGGCTGGAAAACGGAATCCGAATGGCAACTGTTTCCTTTTCTGGAATTTTATCTCGAAAAAGGAATCCAGTACGTCGTATGTACCGATATTTCACGCGATGGCCTGTTGGAGGGTAGTGCTGTAGAACTTTACAAAGAAATTTTGAAAGCTTTTCCCACGTTGAAGCTCATTGCCAGCGGCGG
>CAYYOW010000230.1:0-2346 GCA_964473395.1 uncultured Lentimicrobiaceae bacterium
TGCCGCAGTTTCATCATGTTTTTGTTGAGGAAAGTTTTGGTGATGACTTTTTCGGCCAGTGCTTCCGGGTAGGTTACCACGATAGTTTTCCGCTCATCGTTCATAAAGCGTTTCAGCACTTCGGTGCGGGATAATTCGTAAGCTTTGTCTAACTTTTCAGGCTCATAAGGCCTTTTGTAGGTGGTGGGATAAAAAAGCACCCGTTTTTTGTTGTGGTCCAAACCGCTATCGCCAAGCAGGACTTCCAAATCGTTGTAGAAATAAGCGGCTTCCTCTTTTTCGGACAATACGACCAAATGTTGTTGTTTTCCGCTTCTGTCGAAAAGAGCCGCAAGTGTAATGGCCGTAGCCGATCCCATAAGGCCTTTCAGGTGCATGTGTTTTTCGTCGTGACGCAGTGCTTCCTCCAAAATTTTTATTTGGGGATGGTTTTGAAAAAGATGCAGAAATGCGGTCGCGTTCACCTATAGTCAATTTAGCGGGCAAAGATATTGATTTTTTGGCCGCCGGGATGTCTAATCTGCTTCTTTACGCTGCATTCGGGTTTCACGTCCAGGATACGTGTGCCTCTTAAGCTCAGACGTGAAACCCGTCATGACGATAACCTCACTTGAAACGAGGGAAGAAGCCATCTCTTCTCCTAACTCACTGCTTTTGTGCCGGAGGACATTACCATCGCCTGAGGCGAGACAAGGATACAGTCTGTTTTTCAAATTTTAAAATTGCTTTTGACTGTAAGTTGTCCTGTTTAAAAGGTTTAAGGAATTACCTCTTTGCAGTACTATAATTTTTTTCATTCGCTGAGTAAAAACAATTTTTCCGTACATTCGCCTTTTAATTTCCCCCGCATGAGTAAACTGGAACAGAAAAAGAGGTTGCTAAAGGTGTGCATTACCCGGCAGCAGGTGACGGCAGCAGAACTGCAATACGAAGTAGACGAAACTCTCAGGCTCTCCAACGAGTATGGCGCCCCAAAAGACCGCTATGACCCTTTCCGCACCAAACTGATGAACCAAAATAATCTTTTCGCTCAGCAGCTGAGCCAGGCAAATACACTGCTGGTTACACTACAAAAAATTCCTCTTGACGAAGAAATTACAACAGTTGAATTTGGCGCCGTAGTCGTTACCAACAAACAGAAAATTTTTGTATCGGCCGGACTGGGAAAAGTGTTGTTGGATGGGGAAATCTTTTATGCTATTTCGCCACAGGTTCCCATTTTTCAGGCTATGCGGGGCAAAAAAGCTGGCGACACTTTCACTTTCAACGGCCAGACATTCGAAATAAAAGATGTGTTTTAAATCGAATTGAATGACGTGAGCGGACGCTTGTGCCACCTAACTTTAGGCACTTCCCACTTTAGGCTCTTCAAGTACTGTATTCGCTTATTTGTCCTCATTCCATATTTCTTAAATATTCATAAAGTTATATGCCAAATGATCCAAAATTCTTAACTTTGGGACTTTAAAAAAATGTTATGGACAATAAAATATTACAGACAAAACTCGAAGAAGGCATCCTGCTCATCACCATCAGCCGTCCCAAAGCCATGAATGCGCTTAACACACAGTTTTTCAACGAAATGGACGAAATAATCACTTCGGTAAAAGCCAACAAAGAGGTAAAAGTTGTAGTTATTACCGGAGCAGGAAAGGCCTTTGTGGCCGGTGCCGACATTGCCGAAATGGTCAACAAAAACCAGGAAGAGGGAGAAGCTTTTTCACGTCTCGGACAGAACACTTTTCGCAGTTTTGAGAAACTTGACATTCCGGTCATTGCAGCCATCAATGGTTTTGCTCTCGGTGGTGGTATGGAACTGACTATGGCTTGTGATTTTCGCATTGCCAGCACCAAAGCCAAATTCGGCCAGCCCGAAGTGAACCTCGGCCTGATTCCCGGATATGCCGGTACCCAGCGGCTTTCGCGGCTTACCGGTATGGGGAATGCACTTTATCTGCTGATGACTGCCGAGATGATGGGCGCTGCTGATGCATTACGTATCGGGCTGGTACAGAAAGTGGTAGAGCCGGAAACGCTAATGGATGAGGTAATGAAAATTGCTAAAAACATTGCTTCCAAAGGCCCGCAGGCGATTAAAAAAGTGAAAGAGGTAGCTCGCCGCGGCTATGAGATGTCTCTTGATGAAGGCGCTGCTCTGGAAGCCGAAGCTTTCGGGTCACTTTTTGGCGACAACAGCGAAGGCCGCAAAGGAATGCAGGCTTTTCTGGAAAAGAGAAAGCCAGAATGGAAGTGAGAGAAGAGCTTATCTTTCAGGAGAAGAATTCTTGATACAATATGAGTATGCATATAATCTGATGAATATGATGGTAGCATTTAAAAAGAAAA
>CAYYOW010000231.1:0-2321 GCA_964473395.1 uncultured Lentimicrobiaceae bacterium
AGGTCGCCGGTACGAAACCAGCCATCCTCCGTCAAAACCTGAGCCGTCAGTTCAGGTTCTTTGTAGTATCCTTTCATCACATTAGCTCCGCGCGCCCACACTTCACCTTCTCCGGTGGTTTTATCGGGGTTATAAATTTTTATTTCCACGCCTTCCAATACTTTTCCGGCTGCCTGCAAGCGTGCTTCTTTAGGGCCGAAACCCGCCAGCAGAGGTGCTGTTTCCGTCAACCCGTAGCCCACGGCATAAGGGAATTTTGCTTCGAGAAGAAATTTCTCCACCTGCTCATTAATTTTAGCGCCGCCTATACCAAAAAATTTCAACTCACCACCAAAAGTTTTCATAAGTTTCCTGCCGGCCATCCGGTTTAGCCTTTTTCTGAAAAACGGTTTACTATAGAGCATCTTTATCATTTTTTTATCCATAAAAGCGGGTAAAATTTTAGCCCGGTAAATCTTCTCAATAATCAGTGGAACCGTCAGCATCATCGTAGGCTTCACCTGCTGAAAAGCCGGGAGCAACACCGACGGTGAAGGGACCCGTTTCAGGTAATAAATACAAGAACCGCAGATAAGTGGCAAAATAAAGCCGATGGTATTTTCGTACGTATGCGACAAAGGCAACACAGACAAAAAACGATCTTTATCATGAATCTCCTGAATTGTACGGCTTTTTATCGCGTTGAAAACAATATTTTTGTGTGTCAGCATGACACCTTTCGACTTTCCGGTAGTTCCCGAAGTATAAATTATGGCTGCCAGGTCATCTTCAGCTACCGGATATTTTTTCTCCGGAACAGCATCCTCATCAAAAACAACTTCTGGTTCTCCTTCCATCAGACTGAAATCTTCCATAGTGATTTTGTATTTCAACGAGTGGATATTGGAGGAAGCAATCTTTGACACCAGCCCCTTCGAAACGAAAAGCACCATAGTACGTGAATGACGAAGCACATTTTTTATCTCCTCGCCCGAAAAATCAGGCAGCAGAGGAACCACCACAGCGCCCATGGAAACAATGGCAAAATAGGCTATCCCCCAATGGGGCATGTTCGCACTCAGCAAAGCAACACGATCGCCGGGCTGCACTCCCAACTTTTCAAGCATTGCCGAAACAGCTTTGGATTTTGTAAGGAAATCCTTGTAAGAAATAGGCTTTTCTCCTATAAAAGCGACGGCAGGTCGTTGGGCATGTTGCTTAGTGGTGGTCTCCAGCAAGACGGGCAAAGTAAGTGTGGGAAAATCAGGCATAGCGCTTATTTTTCTTCAAAAATAGTGAATTTGTTTAAAAATAACAACCAAAAGTTACCAGACAAGCTTTTTTACCGATCAGATTATTACAGCTCACGGATAAGCGACTCAAACAAAAGAACCAAATCTTTTTCAGCTATCATAGCATTCTGAATGATGTCGTCGATATTGACAGGATGCAGATTGTCCGGATCGCCTTTATCGGTAATGACCGAAACAGCAGCTACTTTCATGCCCATGTGGTTAGCCACAAGAACCTCTGGAACAGTGGACATACCCACAGCATCGGCGCCCATAAGCTTTATAAACCGGTATTCGGCGCGGGTCTCCAGGCTGGGGCCAATCCAAGCCACATAAACGCCTTTGTTGACTTCGATACCTTTTTCCGCTGCTATCTTTTCCATAAGGGAAATCAGTTCAGGATCATATGGCCGGCTCATATCGGGGAAGCGCGGTCCCAGTTCATCCAGGTTTTTACCAACGAGCGGACTTCCGGGCAGCATATTGATGTGGTCGTCGATAATCATCAACGAAGCTTTGGGTAGATTAAGATTTATGGCACCGGCGGCATTGGATACAAACAAATAATTGATTCCCAGCAATTTCATAACACGTACCGGAAAAGTAACCTCCTGAAGCGTATAGCCTTCGTAAAAATGAAACCGTCCTTTCATCACCAGTACCTTTTTGCCACCCAACTCGCCATAAAGCAGTTTTCCGGAGTGAGACTCAACGGTTGACAAAGGGAAATGAGGTATATCTTTGTAATCCAGGCTTATTTCAACCTGCACATCGTTGGCCAGACTTCCCAATCCGGTTCCGAGAATAATACCAATTTCCGGTTTTTCGATGCCTTTGCTTTTGAGAAAGCTTACTGCTTCATTTAATTTTTCCATCATGATCGTCCTAAATTTTGGTTAGCAAAACTAAGAAATTCCAAAAGAGTGGCAAGCGGAGAAAAGCAAAGTCAGGAAAGCAGAGATTATATCATTTGTTTTTCGAAATGCAGTATTAAATCTTTTTCATAGATTGTTTCGGTAGCCAACCAATACTGCCATTTTGTAACTTAAT
>CAYYOW010000232.1:0-2320 GCA_964473395.1 uncultured Lentimicrobiaceae bacterium
CGTTTTATTAATTTTTCGTATTTGGGAATTTCAAGCTCTTTGGCAATTTGTCGTAATTCGCCTACCAGCTTACTGTTCAGCGTTATGATATCGTACATGTAATTAAAATTTAATTTTTTGAGAAGTATCCTATTAATTTGGGCTTAAAATGTTATGAAACTTTTTCTTTAGGAAAAATTAAAAGGACCCTTTTAATGGGGGCAAATATATAAAAATTTAATACGCGGACTTATTGTTCATAAAATATTTTAATACTTTTTACATATGCAAAGTCTTTCTTTCTGCCAGAATTCGATCTCATTGGGAGTTAGATAAGCAGTTCTGGCTGGAAAGCTGTTTTTATTTCATTTAAAAAAACCAGGTTCTTTGGGCATAATCATTTTATTATTGATAAGTCATATGTTTATTGAAATAAATGGGATGACTTCTTCGTAGCTGTCTTTTTAACGAATCACTCTGTAATAACCTGAGCTCGGTGTAAGATTCTCCTCACAGAAAGCTTATACCGAGCTCCGGTTAATAATTGCAAGTGAATGTGCTGCTAAAATTACTATTTTTGACAAAAGTAAAATTATATTCAAATAAGAAATTTTCATGAGATTCCGCCTTGTATCTAAAAAATATTGCCGCCGTCTGACGTTCTCCGGATGGTTGGTTTTGTTGCTGATACTTATGCTTCTGTACAGGATTTGGCTGGGAAATGTTTCCGCTTGGTTATCACTTAGCCATCCGGTAAAGGCTAAAACGCTGGTGGTAGAGGGCTGGATAGAGGATTATGCCCTAAAAAACGCAGTGGATTTTTATAAAAGAAATAATTACAAACACCTGATTGTTACAGGGATACCTATTACGCAGTGGCACGACTATGTGGTGTTTAAGAATACTGCCGAAGGTGCTGAGGCAGTCATAAAAGGTGATGGGTTTAACGACAGTATTTATAAGGCCGTTATTCCCCGGTCGGTTACCATTAACCGAACTTACAATACGGCATTGGCCACCAGGATTTTGTTTGAAAGGCATCCCGGTTGGGGGAAAACGTTTAACGTTTATTCCGTTGGCGTTCATGCCCGTCGTACCCATTTGATGTTTGAGCGGGCTTTTGGTGATGCATATAACATAGGTATAATTGCTGATACCGATCGGACTTTTGATGCAAAACACTGGTGGAAGAGCAGCAAAGGCTTCCGGAACGTGAGCAATGAGTTCGTGGCGTTTAATTACGTGTGGGCTTTTTTCCATCCGGATTATAAAGTTTTTGAGAAGCAGTTGAAAGAGGGCTATGCGATGGACAGTGTCCGCCAGCTCCGTCTGGAAAGCAATAGTGTGGTAAAATAATTTGACAAAGAAGTATGGATAAGCTAAATGTTTCGTTGCTGTACGTTGAAGATGATGGTACTTTAAGGAGTATTTATCAAAAGATTCTCAAGTATTCCATCGAAAAAGTTTACATAGCTTCCAATGGGCTGGAAGGACTGGAATGTTATAAAACCTATCATCCTGATATTGTGCTGACAGATGTGAGGATGCCGGTGATGGATGGCCTTGATATGATTGCTAAAATCAGGGACATAGATAAAAATACCCGGATTATCATTTTGTCAGCGTTTGGCGAACCGCGTTATTTCCTGAGTGCTATTGAATTGGGCGTTAAAGCCTACCTGTTGAAGCCCGTGGATTCGCCTCACCTGCTTAAAACTATCGGAGAACAGGCAAATGATATTTTGCTGGATAAAAAAGTGAGAGAAGAGGAGGAGAAAAGATGGATTGCGGAGAACGAACAGCGGAAAAGCGAAACTATTTTGCGTGCATTAGCTCATGTAACTGCTATTTTCTTTCAGGAAGGGTTTAACGGGGCTTCCGTTATGAAAGTACTCGGCCTTATCGGAGATGCCACTGCCTCATCACGCGTTTATATTTTTCAGAATTTTGAGGATGAGCAGGGGAAACCATATACCTCTCAGGTTTACGAATGGGTTCAGGATGAAATAATGCCAGAAATTGAGAATCCTGTTTTGGCCAGGCTATACTTTGATGACCCTATCTTTGTCAGGTGGGTTAAAGTGATGCAGAGCCACAAATTCGTTCATGGGCTGGTTAAAAATCTGCCGGTAAAGGCAGAGCGTGACGTTCTTCGCGAACAGGGAATCATTTCCATCCTTTCCATGCCTATTTATGTACAGGGAAAATGGTGGGGGCTTATCGGTCTGGATGATTGTGAAAATGAGAGAATATGGTCGGAGGCGGAAATTGGCGCCCTCGAAACATTGGCACATAACCTCGGCGCTGCAATTTACCGCAAACAGGTAGAAAATGAATTGCG
>CAYYOW010000233.1:0-2318 GCA_964473395.1 uncultured Lentimicrobiaceae bacterium
GTGGCATAGCCCTGGAAGTTACGTCGCAGCGTTTTGTTATTCAACGCAAGGGTCAGGTCATCATCTGCTTTGGCATAATGATCCATACCAATAGCCACATAGCCGGCTTCGGTAAGCAGGTTGTGGCCGGTTTCAAACATTTGGAGTTTTTCGTCCGGCGTGGGCAGCCCCCGTTTTTCCAGAATTTTCTGAGCGGCTTTCACCCACGGCACATGGGCATACGAAAAGGTGGCCAGCCTGTCGGGCGAGACGTCAATGGTTTTTTGAATGTTGCGGGCAAAACTTTCTTTGGTTTGTCCGGGAAGTCCGTAAATCAAATCCAGGTTTACACCGCGGAAACCTTTTTCTTTCAGGTAATGTACCAAATCCTTCACCGGATATTTTGAAGCAGCACGGTTGACCAGTTTTAAAACTTCCTCATCAAAATCCTGCACACCGAGACTCAGGCGGTTGAATCCGGCAGCAGCCAAACGGTCGATGTCCTCATACTCCAGATAAGCCGGATGACACTCCATGGCAATTTCGGGTTTCTCAATAAACTGAAAATGCTTCTGAAGAGTGGCCATGATCTCTTCCACATAGTCCAGCCTGATTGAGTTAGGGGTACCCCCACCCCAGTGTATCTGACTTACTTTCCGATTTTTATCGAGATATTTTGCAACATTTTCTATTTCGGTAATAATCGCATCCACATATCGGCGGATGACCTCTTCTCTTTGTGAAATACCGGTGTTACAGCCACAAAAATGACAAAGTCTGGGGCAAAACGGGATATGTACATAAAGAGATATGTTTTGCGGCTGGTCATCATTGGATCGGGCAATCTGTTCAATGTACTGCTCTGTGGAAAAACCGCCTTTGAAGAAGGTCGCCGGAGGATAGCTCGTGTAGCGTGGCCCGGGTTTGTTATATTTTTTAAAAATGTTGAGGTTCATCTTTTTTGTTTTTCATTGCTTTACCATTGTTGTTCTTTTACCCAGTCGGTTACAAAACGGGCATTCTCAAAAGGGGTTCCCGGAAGAAAGCCGTGACCAAGGTTGAAAATCCAGTTTTGATGCTTCCGGCCAAAATTCAGATACTTTTCCAGTTCGTTCTCAACAGCTTTTCTGTCCGCAAACAAAATACGCGGATCCAGGTTTCCCTGCAACCCGATACTGTCATCCAAAATTTCTCTTGCCCTGTCCATCGGTGTCAGCCAGTCCACACTTATGAAGTCGGCATGCTGAGGACCAAGCATGTGCAAGCCATCACCAATCCCTTTCGGAAAAAAGATGAATGGAACACCTTCTTCGCGGACAGCCTGAGCAATTTTTTCCACCGAAGGAAGAAAGACCTGCCGGTAAAGTTCGTTGGGGATCAGCCCGGCATTGGTTTCGAAAAGCTGAAAAGCATCTATGCCGTGTTTGATTTGATTTTTGACATAAATCAATGTCATCTCTGTAACGGCATCTATCAGCGGAAGCAAATTGTCAGGATGAGCAAACATCCATTTCACAGCATCCGAAAAATTGGAACGGCTGCCCAGCCCCTGTAGCATAAAACTCAGAACTGTGAGTGGGGCACCGCAAAAGCCAATCAGCGGTATATTTCCCGGACGGACTTTTTTTACCTGCTCAATGGCTTCGTAAATGTAATTCAGTTTTTCCGGTTCCGGTTTCATTATTTCCACCGGATTATCCCATACTTTTAACGGCTTTTCAAAAACCGGCCCGGCATCGGTAAAATCCAGTCCCATGCCCATAGCATAAGGAATCACCAGAATGTCCGAAAACAAAATGGCCGCATCTACGCCAAGGTCGCGGACGGGAAGCAACGTAACTTCCGCAGCAAGTTCCGGGTCTTTCATCAGTTGCCAGAAACTGTACTTCTCTTTGATTTTCAGGTAAGAAGGCAATACACGGCCAGCCTGTCGCATATACCAAACCGGCGGACGGGAAGTAGGTTTACCTTTTAACGTATCTAAAAATAGTGAAGTCATCTTTTTTTCCTTTTATTCCAGAGTTAAAAAAGCGTCAATTTCTTTCCCGATTAAACCGGGAAAGGCTGTTACTCCCGTACAGAAATCCAGTCGTTTACTTTGGTAAACTTCTGAAATTATGCGCTTCTAAAGCCTCGAACTTAACGCTTTCTTAACCCCATTAATTGTTTTTCTCCATTTTCATCAAAGCTTCCCGGTTGGCCTTAATAGCATAGTCGATGTCGGCATCCGTGTGGGCATCCGAGACAAAGCCACACTCAAACTGAGAAGGTGCCAGATAAAGACCACTTTCCAGCGAAAGACGAAAATATTGTGCAAAACGTTCCGTATCAGAAGCGGC
>CAYYOW010000234.1:0-2317 GCA_964473395.1 uncultured Lentimicrobiaceae bacterium
TTATTTTACTGTTTATTTCCTTGATAAACGTGATTTGCGGCATGGGCTATACCCTTGCTGTTGGCCATAGTTTTTCAATCAGTCAATATAAGTTTCTTTCAATACCGATTTGACTTCTTTCATTTCAGGTTTTGATAATCGTCCTAATACTTTTACAATGTGCTTTTTGTCAATTGTTCTAATTTGGTCAATGACAATCCACCCAATTTTTCTGTCATGTTTTACCTCAATTCTGGTAGGATATTTTTTTGATTTCGTTGTCATTAGCGCAACAACAATGGTCCGAAGATATTTATTCATTTCATTGGGTGAAATAATAACACAAGGTCGTGTTTTCTTTATTTCGCTTCCAATTGTCGGGTCTAGATTCACGAGGACTATTTGATATTGCGTTAAATCCATTCTTCTAAATTTTCATCTTCAAAAACGTCGTCAAATAAGAGTTGGTCGTCTCCATTCTCATTCATGTCTTTAAAAGCAAGTTCCCAATCTTTTCTGGGCTGAGAAATAGGTTTCAATATGATATATCCTTTTTCAAGGACAATTTCTACTTTGTCTTTGATATTGTATTTTTCAATCAGGGTCTTACTCAGTCGAAACCCTTTTGAATTCCCGATTCGTATAATAGACAGTTCCATGATTTCAAATCATTAAAGTAATTACAAAGTTAATATATTTTTCCGGTTCGCCATTCACAAATAAATTCAATTTTTTGTTCCATAGTTGTTATTTCTTTCCAAGGCATAGTAATTTGTTTTTTTAATGCAAATTACTCCCTAAAAAGTGTAAACTATGTTCCTTTACCGTACCTTAGACAGTCTGACGGTAAGTATATGAGGCGTTGGGCATTTTGAAACACCTAACTTTCAATTTACTACGCTGTTTATTTTTTGTTAAAATGCTCATCTTTAGTACTATTTGCCCCAATTTTTTATATTGTGTGTTGTAGCCAGTACCTTTTTGTCTGACTATGTTTCTGACAGTAAATTATATAAGTCAATATTTATGTATATTATTTCTTTACCAATCTTTTTAGGTACAAGTATTCCTAAATCCTGAAGTTGTCCTAAATATTTTTTTGCAGTATTAAGGCTTTTAATATTTGAATCAATAATTTTTTTAGGACTAATGTACGGCTGCTCAAATATTTTTTCAATTAATTCTTTTCTTAAAGCAGGTAATTTTTCATTCACAAGTTGCCATATATTTTCAAAAAGCTTATCAATTTCCTCAATCTTGTTGATTGTATAAATTGATGTTTCCTCAATAGCTCTTAGCATGTAAATAATCCATTGTCTCCAACTTCTCCGTGTTGTAACCTTATTCAAAAGCTCATAATAATCATCTTTTCCCTTTATTATAAAAGCACTCAGATAAAGAATTGGCACTTCCAGAAGTTGTTTTTGGATTAACAACAAGATGCTTAATATTCGACCTGTCCGGCCATTACCATCTCTGAATGGGTGAATTGCCTCGAATTGATAATGAGAAACTGCTAATTTAATAAGTGGGTCGTAAGGGTATTTATCATCTTGGTTTAAATAGTCGAATAGATTGGCAAGTTTATTTTCAAGAATGCCGTCTCCTCTCGGCGGTGTATAAATGACAGAGTCACCTAGCAATCCACTTCCTCGCTTTTTTATCACCGTTTCTGTTTGATATGGACGAATTCCCGTCTTTGACTTGTTTAATTTGTTGATAAATACCGACAATCCAGTCGATGTTAAATTTCCCAGAATCTTTGATTTTTTGATACCCGCTCCACAATGCCTGTCGGTAATACAAAACCTCCTTTGCATTACTGCTTAAGTCAGACTCATTGGATGTTAATGATTTATATAGTTCATCATCAGTTGTGAAGATATTCTCAATTTCGGTACTTGCTTTTGCCTCACGTAATGTAATTGTATTAACCAACATCGCTTGATTTGGAAGTTTTCTCGCCAATCCTTTTAGCTCAGCCAATGCTTTATTTGCTCTGTTTAAGGCATGAAGAATCTCAATTGTAATTACCTTTTCTTCAGGTGGAGATAATTCTGGTAAGTCGTTGTATGGAATATTTCTCTCGTAAGGTTTCATGTTTGACAGTTAGAATTTTAATTGTCAAATATAGATATAATTTGACAATAAATGAGTTTCCTGTCAAGTTTTTTATTGCACATGTCCAAAAATCAAAATACAGTCTTTTTTGTTGCAGGGAGTATCTTGGTATTGGCTACAACGTGTGCGGGTATGGGACGTGCCGCATTTTATTGTTTAATTTTTGAGGTGTTCAATTAGGTACTTATTTTAATCATTTGATAAGTAATTGGTTGAG
>CAYYOW010000235.1:0-2314 GCA_964473395.1 uncultured Lentimicrobiaceae bacterium
TTGACAAAGCAGCCATTCGTAATTTGGAACCCAGGGCAGACTGGCTTTTTTTCCTGTTGGAAGATTTCGGTTTTAACCGTAGCATCATCGACGACTTATGTCAAACATTTGAAGCATCACAAACAGGCCAGTTGTTCCATGCGGAAAATTACACCCTTCTCAATGATAGCAACAGGCTGATTATCAAAAAGAATAAGACGGCCCCGGAAAAAGAATTTACCATAAACGGCTGGGATAAACCGGTGTTGCAACCGGTGCAACTTAGTTTTGAAATTCTTCCGAATCATCCGGCTTTTACTTTTTCTACTAATAAAACCATTGCTTACTTTGATGCGGATAAGCTCTCGCTTCCCCTGAAACTCCGGCGCTGGCACCAGGGAGACCGTTTTGTTCCTTTTGGTATGAGCGGAAGCAAACTACTAAGTAATTTTTTTTCGGATGAAAAAATCAACCGTTTTGAGCGGGAAGATATCTGGCTGTTACTTTCGGCAAAAGAGATTATCTGGGTAACAGGACATCGTGCCTCCAACCTTTTCCGGGTAACCGGCAGAACAAAAAGCATTTTGAAGATCACATTAATTTCGGAGTAATTCCGTTTTCTGAATTTTCTCCAATATGTTAAAATATGTTTAAACATGACTTATTTTGAATATGAAACAAATATTACTCTATTTTTGCTACCCCATTACATTGAATAACTTCAATTGGTCAATATGAAACGTATCTTTTTTCTGATTACCGGCTTGTTTTTGCTGGCAGCCTCCGTGTCAGCACAAGTCCTGCAACCGGTTTCATGGTCATACTCCTCCAAGAAAATTTCCGCTACCGAATACGAGTTAATTTTCAAAGCTACCATTGACAGTCCCTGGCATTTATATTCGCAGGACATCCCACAGGCTCCTCCTGCCACAACTTTCAAATTTGAAAAAGACAGCAGCTATACCCTTGTAGGGAAAGTGAAAGAGCTGGGCAACGTCATTCAGGAATACGACAAAAATTTCAATATGGTATTGAAATATTATTCCGACAGTGTTCGCTTTGTTCAAAAGATTAAGTTAAATACTCCCGGCGCAACCATAACGGGAGAGGTCAATTATATGAGCTGTGATGAAACCCAATGTTTGGCTCCACAAGATTTGGATTTCACATTTGATTTGGGTAAAGTGATTCAACCTGCTCAGGTTGCTGCTATCGGCCCGGAAAAAACCATTAGTGGAAAAGATAAGATTAATATTGGCGGAAGAAAAAAAGGGCTGTGGGGCTTTTTCGTATTAGCCTTTCTGGGAGGGCTTCTGGGTATCGTAACGCCTTGTGTCTTCCCCATGATTCCCATGACCGTAAGCTTTTTTATGAAAGAGGGTGAGAACAAATCCAAAGGTAAGATGCAAGCCCTTTTATATGGCTTTAGCATTATTTTTATTTATACTTTGATTGGTTCGGTACTGGCCGTGTCTGCTGGTCCCAACTTTGCTAACTGGCTGAGTACTCATTGGCTGCCCAATATTTTATTCTTCCTGATTTTCATGGTTTTTGCCTTTTCATTTTTTGGAATGTTCGAGATGACTTTGCCACACTGGGCAGTCAACAAAATGGATCAGAAAGCCGACAAGGGAGGTTTTCTCGGCCCTGTGTTCATGGCTGTGACGCTGGTTTTGGTTTCATTCAGTTGCACAGGACCTATCGTGGGAACTATTTTAGTAGAATCGGCCGGTGGTGCTATCATCAAACCCATTGTGGGGATGTTGGGATTTTCGCTTGCCTTTGCTATGCCATTCACGCTCTTTGCCTTTTTCCCATCCTGGCTCACCCGCTTACCCAAATCAGGCGGATGGCTGAATACGGTGAAAGTAGTGCTGGGCTTTTTGGAGCTGGCATTAGGAATGAAATTCCTGAGTATTGCCGACCAAACCTATCACTGGCAAATTCTCAACCGTGAAGTTTATCTGGCGCTTTGGATTGTAATTTTCTTTCTTCTGGGGCTTTACCTGCTTGGAAAACTCAGGTTTGCTTACGACTCGGATGTATCTTTTGTGACGGTTCCCCGTTTGCTGCTGTCTATAATCACCTTTAGCTTTGTTGTTTACATGATTCCGGGTATGTTTGGCGCTCCTTTAAAAGCCTTGTCGGGATATCTGCCGCCACAAACCACGATGGATTTTGATTTGAATCAAATTGTCCGGGAAAATGTGAAAGCCTTTTCCGGATCAAACAGGTCTGAACCAAAAGAAATCTGCGAAACGCCCAAATATAACAGCTTTTTGAAATTACCCCTTGGCCTGGAGGGTTATTTTGATTACGACCAGGCCGTGGCTTG
>CAYYOW010000236.1:0-2249 GCA_964473395.1 uncultured Lentimicrobiaceae bacterium
CATATCCATGATTTGGGTTACCTGAGTGTTTATTGTGTTGGTTGGGATTTGCAAGAGCTTATTATGGTTGGGTTCAAGGGTGTTCCCGGTAAAGTTGAAAGTAAGCCGGCCAAACATTTTCGCACATTGCTTGGTCAAATTGTAAACTTCTTTTATACCATGCAGGGAGAAGCCGCCGGAGCACAGGCCTTCTCAAACTTCGATACCTATTTGGTTCCGTTTATCCGTTACGATAACCTTAGTTATAAAGATGTAAAACAGGCGCTTCAGGAGTTTATGTTCAATATGAACATCCCTACCCGTGTCGGCTTCCAGACCCCGTTTACCAATATCACCCTCGATTTGGTTGTCCCAAAAAACATGAAAGAGCTGGCCGTGATTATTGGTGGTAAGGCGCAGGACTCTGTTTATGGCGATTATCAACGGGAAATGGATATGTTCAACAAAGCTTTTGCCGAAGTGATGACCGAAGGGGATGCAAATGGCCGGATATTCTCTTTCCCGATACCCACTTATAATATAACCAAAGACTTCGACTGGGATAATGAATCCCGCCGGCCTATATGGGAGATGACGGCGAAGTACGGCATCCCTTATTTCTCCAATTTTGTTAATTCTAATATGTCGCCTGACGATGTGCGTTCTATGTGTTGCCGTCTGCGTTTGGATACTACGGAACTAAGATCGCGCGGGGGTGGCCTTTTTGGCGCTAACCCTTTAACCGGCTCTATTGGCGTTGTTACGCTTAACCTGCCCCGGATTGCTTACGAATCTAAAACGGAAGAAGAGCTTTTTCAGAGAATAGAAAAACTGATGGTGCTGGCCAAAGAGAGTCTGGAAATCAAACGCAAGTTACTAGAAAAACTGACGGATAGTGGCTTATACCCGTATTCAAAATTTTATCTGAGGCACATTCGGTTGCGAAATGGTTCTTATTGGGATAACCATTTTTCTACCATAGGTTTGATAGGGATGAATGAATGCCTGTTAAATTTCCTGGGAACAGATATCACCACTATTGAAGGTAAAGTATATGCCGAGAAAATTATGGATTTCATGCGTGATAAGTTGCAGGAATTCCAGGAAGAGACCGGCCATATTTATAACCTGGAAGCAACACCGGCAGAAGGAACAACTTACAGACTGGCACTAATCGACAAGGCGCAATATCCTGATATCATAACTGCTAATGAGAAACAGGTAATAGAAAATGGAGCTGCTCCTTATTATACCAATTCCAGCCAGTTACCCGTGGGGCATACCGATGATATATTTGAAGCCCTCGAGTTGCAGGACAGCCTGCAAACCAAATATACCGGCGGAACGGTTTTTCATACTTTTGTGGGAGAAAGCCAGCTGCCACCGGAATCTGTGAAGAAATTGGTAAAAATGGTGTGTGATAACTTTAAATTGCCTTATTTCACCCTGACGCCTACCTTTAGCATTTGCCCTGAACATGGATATATTTATGGCGAACACAAACATTGCCCGCAATGTGAAACAGAAGGCAAGCACAACGATTGTGAAGTTTATTCGCGTATTGTCGGCTATCTGCGTCCGGTTGACCAATGGAATAATGGTAAGCAGTCTGAATTCAGCGACCGGAAATTATTTGATAAAAAGATTGAGGTTGGAGAAATCGAAGTCGAATTAGAGCCTGAGATTGTTTAAGGACGGATGTCGGAGGTTGCTTTTTGCAACCTCCGATTTTTCTTTAATTTGTATGCACCAGGCTAATAGCAGCCCAAAAATCAGATTATAAAAAGATGAAAATAGCCGGTTTTAAAAAACAGAGCCTGATCGATTATCCGGGAAACATTAGCTCGGTTGTCTTTACGCAGGGTTGTAATTTTCGATGCGGGTTTTGCCATAACCCTGATTTGGTATTGCCCGAAAATTTTGGTGCTGTTTATAGCGAGGAACATGTTTTCGACTATTTGTACCGATATAAAAATCTGATTGACGCTGTTTGCATAACGGGAGGAGAGCCTACAATACAGTACGATTTACCCGATTTCATCAGGAGAGTAAAAAAGTTGAACCTAAAAGTAAAACTGGACAGCAACGGTACCAATCCCGGGATGCTCCGTCAGCTTTTCAAAAACCGACTTGTGGATTATATTGCCATGGACATCAAGCAGATATTGGAATTTGATGCATATAATATGATTGTGGGAAACTGGATTAACAGAAAAACTTTTTCAAAAATACTAGAGTCCATCGAATTGATTGAGAACGCTGAAGTTGAT
>CAYYOW010000237.1:0-2247 GCA_964473395.1 uncultured Lentimicrobiaceae bacterium
TCCCATGGTCCATAAGTATAACCGCTCATTATTTCATCCTTATACTTATAAAAAGAGTGATGGACATTGAGCCCATTTATGGATTATCTACAAATTATAGCCTCTGCAAGCTTTGAATAATCGTCTTTCGATTGCAGGCTTATAGCGCCCATTTCTTTAACCATCATCACCGGGCCTTCACTGTTTAACCTTAATGGGTTACCTTCTTGTGGTATAACCGCAAAGAGAGGATGCTGTTCTTGGACACAGAAGCGTGCATGACTAGTGGTACCACTTTTTGACGCGGCCTCAATAATAACAGAGCAAGCTGAAAGCCCAACTTGTATACGGTTACGAGGTACAAAGTGATTACGTGATGCCGGGGTACCCGTTGGGTATTCAGACACCCAAAGCCCACCTTCATCTAAAATTTGTTCGGCAAGTTTCAGATTTCGATACGGTTGTGCCATATGTAGCCCATGCGCCAATACAGCAATAGTTTTCCCTCCAGCAGCCAAACAACTTTCATGCGCTTTTGCATCAATACCCAACGCAAGCCCGCTAACAACAATAGCATTTTTTTCCACGATATATTCAGTGATGCGCCCCGTAATATTCAACCCGTTATTAGTTGCATTCCTTGCCCCGACAACAGCAACACCAGGGCACTGTTTCAGTAATTCAAAATTACCCCTTGCATAGAGAACTTTGGGTGGATTCTTAATTTCAGCCAAGTTTTTAGGGTACAGCGAAGACCCTAAAGGGATAGCCTTTATGCCATACTGAATATCGTCGTTTACTGGTTGAGCCGTGTTCATGAGTTTCTTTTGGTTTGGCCCATGGCTATAGCCGTTTGTACGATAATCTTGTCGTTAAGCAATAAATCTATACCCGCTTTTAAGCTATTACCTGTGGTTGTTATATCGTCAAAGAGGATAACCGGCTGCCCTTCAACCTTACTATTTGTAACACGGGTGCATAACGTGGCGACTTGGGCACTTTTGCTACGACTGCCTCCTAAATGTGCAGCCTGTTTTGACTTTGTTCTATAAAGCAGATTGCTGGTTGGGTTTTTTATGGGGAAGCCTTCTGCTAATTTTTTGAAATATTCGGGAAAACCTTTATGTGGTTTCCCTGCTGTTGATGAAGGAATTGTCGCTACCAAAAATGGCATTTCATCCATTTCGGCTATCATAAAGATTTCTCGGGTAAGACCAACAAAGTGATTTATTGCCTCCATATCACCTTGTTTAAAACTATAAACCAGCTGGCTATGCGCATCTTTTATATTTTTATCACCGGGCACATAATACCCCAATGCAATGATAGGCACTTGACGATATATTTCCACCTTGATGACCACTAAGACATCTCTCCAAACAAACCTAAATTACAATGATTTCGCAGCTTTTAAGTCATATCCCGCACGTTGCGGAGCACCTAGCTTATTTGATAAATCGTAGTCAATATAAGTAACTAACAACTCCGAGAAACTTAGCTTTACACGTTCAATAGGAGCATGCTCTGCATTGCAATTAAATTTATACCTGCTAATAAGACAATCCTCCAATATGTAATTCATGTATTCCTGTACACCATCCGCTGCCGTTTTAACAAATTTCAAGCTGGCTGTTTTACCCACTGAGCCTGATATCGCCTCTTTAAAAATAGCAGCAGTAGAACTGTCCGTTAATTTTATTAAAGTAAGCTCACTAATATTAGGGTGCGAGCATTCCCGGTTTACCACCCGCCCCGGCTCCATTGAGATTTTCCGCGCAACTCCAAGCTTTGCGCTTAATACTTCGATATGGTCTTTGTATCCCTCAGCTGTAACATTACCTTTTATACCCTCATATTCGAGATATATAGCCATACTACTCCATCCTTAAATTCAACAAATTATTTCCTGCACGCTTTTAGTTTTTATAAGCAAATTGTGATACATGTGATGAACTTTCACAGCTGTTGTTGTATGTAAAAAACATCTGTGGTTGAAGTAAATAAAAGCCTAAAAACGATATTTTGCTGTTGCATAATATGAGCGCCCTGGCATGGGATAATCACCCGGCACAAAGGGGCTGACTTCTGATGGACTGGGCTCGAAAATATCGACATCAAATACATTGGAAATTCTCAGGCTAATATCCCAATAGTCTGCAATATCTGTTTTGCGGATGGCAAGGTTGACTATTGTATAGTCATCCATTTCGGCGCGATTGTCATTATAGGCTCGGGCGCGTTGCATTACGTGAGTGGCCTGGGTGTTCA
>CAYYOW010000238.1:0-2213 GCA_964473395.1 uncultured Lentimicrobiaceae bacterium
TAAAATAACTGACAATAAATGTAGCAACAATGGAAAGTATGGAAGTAATCCAGACAAGGGAAGTCAACGGTGCTTCAAAATCAATGTCATCGGCATCACGGTATTTTATTTTGGTAAAAGCATCGTTTATCCAATATCCCAAAACAGAGGTTATAATCATAATCACACGGATAACGAAAATCCAGGTAAGTAATTCTATTTGATAATCAAGATAATGAAGAGGGGCGATTTTTTTGGTTATTGCCAAAATGATAAAAGTAATCAAAGCAACACCGGTAACACCGTAAGTTTCAAAACCGTCAGCTGTGGGGCCTACGCTGTCGCCTGCATTGTCACCGACACAGTCAGCAATGGTTCCCGGATTTCGCGGGTCGTCTTCACCAATTTTAAAGATCACTTTCATAAGATCGGAACCCACATCGGCAATTTTCGTAAAAATACCACCTGCAATTCTCAAAGCAGAAGCTCCCAGCGACTCACCAATAGCAAAGCCGATAAAACTGGCTCCGGCGTATTCACCCGGAACAAATATCAGGATAATGGTCATCATGGTAAGTTCTAAGGATACCAGCATAACGCCGATACTCATTCCGGCCTCTAAAGGAATGGAGTGTAATTTGATGGGCTTTCTTTCCAGCGAAGCAAAAGCCATCCTGGAGTTAGCCAACGTATTCATTCTGATACCAAACCAGGCCACGCTGTACGAGCCCAAAATTCCCAAAATGGTCCAGCCTAAAATCATCAACACACCTCCGACCCCGAAATTTCCTCCCGAAAGAAAGCCGAAATAGAAAGCAACGATAGTACCGACTATGACAAAAAGCATTGCGAGAAACTTACCCTGCTGAATAAGGTAGGTTTTACTCGTCTGGTAAATTACATCTGCTACTTCAAGCATAGAGCGATGCGCGCCAATTTTTTTTACTTTCAGATACTGGTGTAAACCGAACAGGAAACCAGCAAAAGTTACCAGGAACGTCCAATAAAGAATGGTTTCGTTCTTCATGCCATCGGGGATCACCAAATCCGCTTCACTGGCCATCGTAATTGCCGGGATACTAAATACGGCAATCAAGGATAGAATTTTTTTCATGTTAGATGATTTTTTTTGAATAACTTGATTTAAAACGTTTGCATTAGAGGGTACAAATATAGAAATTCACTTTAATGAAAGTAAGCTTTTGATGGATTGTTAATAATATTTTTAATTAGGCAGGCCTTGTAAAATCTATTATTCTTTGATTAACAATAATTTGTGTATAAATTTAGTTTGTTTATAAATAACAAAGCTGGTAGTTGTTAATAAAACCCATGAAAATATCTTCATTCCAGGGTGTTGATAACCGAATTATGTATAATTTTATTTGCTCGAAAAAGAATAAAAGTTAAACATGAAGAAAGTTGAGATGTTTGTGGCGGGAATGTCATACAGCCAATCGCAAAGCGGGGCTTATGCCTTGTTTCTCGGGGTTGTGGGAGAAGACAAACGGCTGCCGATTATTATTGGAGGCTTCGAGGCACAAGCCATTGCTATTTTTCTGGAAAAGATGAAACCGCAACGTCCTCTGACACACGATTTGTTTAAACATTTTGCCACCAGTTTTGACATCCGCCTTAAGGAGGTAGTAATCAATAAATTTGAGGAGGGTATTTTTTATTCTAAACTGGTATGCGAAAAAGATGGTAAAACTGTCGAAATTGACAGCCGTACCTCTGATGCGGTTGCCTTGGCACTCCGTTTTGACTGCCCGATTTATGCAGATGTAGCCATTGTTGATGAAGCTGGTATTGTGATTGAAGAATCAGATACGGAACCGGAAACCGAAGAAAAAGCCGAAGAGTTACATGAGGAGGCCACCACCTCTGGCTATGCTTATGAAGATTACCTTTTGGAAGAGCTGGAAGAGATGCTTAGTAAAGCCATCGATGAAGAAAATTATGAGGAGGCTTCACGCATTCGCGACGAAATAAAAAAACGGAAAGAGAAACTATAGACAGATAGTCTTTATACCGGCCGGAGTTAGCATTCTCAAAAAAATAAATCAATTTATGAAACAATATCTGGACTTATTACGGCATGTGGTAAATAACGGGGCGGAGAAAGGAGACCGTACCGGTACGGGTACCAAAAGTATTTTCGGCTACCAAATGCGGTTCAATTTAAGTGATGGCTTTCCGTTGTTGACCACCAAAAAGCTCCACCTGAAATCAAT
>CAYYOW010000239.1:0-2204 GCA_964473395.1 uncultured Lentimicrobiaceae bacterium
CGGGCATTTTGTCTATCGCGAAAGCGCCCAGGGTTGCAATAGTCATTAAAAAATGTTCATTAAAAACCTGACCCCGAATGATATTTTTTCCGGCCATCGTAAGGACATTCCAACCCACAACGAGGTAAGCAGTTACGAATACCAGATATTCCGCGAAATGAAAAGGCGTATTGTGTAACTTTTCGTTGAATATTATCCCGGCTATTAAAAGAATAATAGCTGAAATCGCTTTAATTATTGTCCGTTTGTTTTCGGCAAGTTCGCTTGTTGATACCATTGTTCTTTCTTTGCCGGCATCTTCAATCTCAACTTCAGGTTCTATCTGTTTTATTTTGTTTTTTACCTTTTCGAAGTTATCCGTATCAACTGTCATTGAAGCTGTGGCAAAATTAACCGTCACAAACTTTACTCCATCCAGTTTTGTCAAACTGTCCTCAATTTTTGCAGCACAGGAGGCACAATCGAGATTTTTTAATTTGTATTTTTTCATTGCTTAAAATATTATTACAATAGCTCGCAGTTTTTCACCCTGCATACTCTTTCCACATTCGAGAGGTAGATGATGCCATCTCCCGGACGGTTGGTACTGCCGAATTCACTAATAATGTGGATAGCTTTTTCTGCCAACTCATCTTTACAAACCAATTCCAGCTTTACAATATGGCTGTCGGTAATGAAAAAACTCAGGGACGGAGAAGCATCCGAGCTATCCATTTGGTTTCCAACTCCCTCTCCCGGCGTAAGCGAAATGTTTTTAAATCCCGCTTCTTTCAGTGCGGGTACAATTTTGTCCACCTTTTCGGGTCTGATAAATGCTTTTACTTCTTTCATGCTTTTAAAATTTTATATTGTACGATTATCTGCCACCTAATGTTTTGTCACCATTTTTGCATCAAAAGCAAAAATATCGCCAAAACGGTTTATGTTGTCTTTTATCCGTGGGATGAAGTCCACGGATAAAAGACATTTAACCCTTCCAGGGTTATCCCTCTCCCTGTTCGGAAACAACTCCCGAATTTCCAGAGGAGTTTTACTGTTAATCTTCTTCACCTGTTTCATTCTTTTTCATCTCTGAGATAAGATAATAGGCGCCGTTCCAGGCAAAAAGAGTTCCAGGTTTTAAAGGGGAAAGTAATTTTATCTCATCCCAGCCCTCTTCTGTTTGGCCAATGACCACTTCAACGGGTGTAAAACGCATTCCCTCTTTTTCCTTTTGCACGGAGAAAATATAATGCTTCCCGCCTTCTTTCACCACGGCGCCTTCCGGCAACGCATACGAATAATCATTATCCGTGGAGATCCTTCCGGTGATATACATACCCGGAATTAGTCCGTTGCCTCTGTTTTTGAACGAAGCATGTACGTGAACGGCTTTGGGATTCTGCTCGAAAGATTTGCCCACAGCAAAAATGGTGGCTGTCAGCATCTCATCGGGATGTGAAGCGACAGAAAAATGTACTTTCTGACCGATCTTCACTTTGTAAACATCTTTCTCAAAAATCATCAGATCGGCATGGATACGGTCGTTGTTAATGACTTTGAACATGGTTTTTTGCGGTTCCACATACTGCCCGATGTTGACATTAATCTTGTCCACGTAACCGTCTATTGGGCTGATAACCGGCACTTTTTCGAAGATGAAACCCTGCTTTATTTTTTCAGGATCTATATGTAACAGCCGGAGCTGAGACTCCAGGTTTTTTAAGTCGCCTTTGAGTGTGAAGTAGTCGGCGCTGACCTTTTGGAAATCTTTGCCCGAGCCAACTTGTGCTTTGTAAAGTTTTTTCTGTCTTTGGTATTCTTTACTCATGTACTCCATCCGGTTCCTGTCATTCAGAAAGGTTGACTGCAATTGCAGAAGCCGCGGGTGGCTCAGTGTGGCGAGTACCTGTCCTTTTTTCACTTTATCACCCAGGAACACCTTGATGGAACTCACGTTGGCGCCCACAATAGCCGTTACCGAAGCCATATTCTGAGGTGGAACCTGCAAATGACCGTTGGCCTCTACCACGCCGTGGAAATCGCGTTTTCCCATGGTGGTAACTTCGATATTCAGCGCTTTGAGCTGTTGCTGCGTAAGGGATACGGGAGTCATTCCTTCGGAAACTTTTGCTTCTGTTTCAGCGCTTTTGTTTTCCGCCTTATTTTCCGGCTGGCCATTGCAGGCTGCAAGAGCCATCATTAAAATGACGGCGAGAAAAATT
>CAYYOW010000240.1:0-2195 GCA_964473395.1 uncultured Lentimicrobiaceae bacterium
CAAGGGCAAACACATTTGGCACAATATATCAACAGCGCCCGTGTGAACAGCCCGCAAATTATCAGGTTACAGAAACAAATCCGGGTGTTGGAATTAGGAAAGAAAAGCATCAAAGCACTTTACGAGGCGCCCAAAGGCTACATCTCTTCCGATATAAATTTGACGCCTTATTTCAATAACAACGGCATGTTGTTTACTACCAATCCTTCTCCCAACGCTATCGGGTACGACATTGGGATTACCAACGGAGGTTTGTACTCGGCACTGATGAACGTGGACATTCCTGTTTTTGCCCGAAAATCCACACAAAACGCCCTATTCTGGCAAGACCAAAAAATAAGCCAACTGAAAATCCAGTTAAAAAATCTTTATTTTAACTTAAACCGTCAGGTTACCGGTTTATATTTTACAACACTTGGCATCCAATTATCGTATCTTACGCAGCAAGAGGGTGTTCGGTTACTTTCGGGAGAAGTGAAAATCATGGAGCAACTTACCCGGAAAGGACTATACCGGCTGGTGGATTATGAGTTGTTAAAAACAACCCTTTCCAGCGATTCCATAAAGTTGCAAAACCTTGCCAATGCTTATCGGCTACAGCTTATGCAGCTGAAAAGTGTTTGCGGTATCTCCGACTCAACATTGAGGTTACTAAAGATGGAGAAAATGGAAATATCCCAACCTGTAAAATCTACTTCGTCATTTATTGTGCCTTACATCAAAGACAGTTTGTCGGCAGTTGCGCAGAACCGACTGTTTAACAACCGTTATCTTCCGAAAGTAATGTTATATTCCAACGCCGGTATGAATGCCGTTTCGCTCAACGGAATTGAAAAAAGATTTGGACTATCTGCAGGTATCCGGCTCTCCTATACTCTGTTCGATGGCAAACAAAAGCAGGTAAGCAGGGAACAAAGTCTGGTGCGGATTGACCAGGCCCGGTCGCTCAGGCGAATAAAAGCCAAAGATATTTTGATACAACGGACTTCTTTATTAAAAGCCATCGCGGAAGCGAGAGATAACTTGCAAAAACAGAGTGAGCTGAAGCATAATTACCAAAATTTAATTGCTTTATACAAAGTTGAAGTACAGAAAGGGCAGGTGCCGGTTACCGGTTTTTTGATGGCTTTGCGAAACTACAACGATCTAAAACTCTCGTACGGCTTGCAGGAAATAAAACTGTACAAATTAATTAACGAATATAATTATTGGAATCATTAAACAATCCGGAAAGATGAACAGATTTATCAGGTGGAGTATTTTATGGATAACAACAGCATTGTTCCTTGCTACAGGTTGTAAACAAAACGCCGGAAAAAGTGATGCATCAGCGGGTCGGTTGCCTCTTCCCAACGTCACTGTAACAACTCCCGTAAAGGAAAACAAAACCATCTACACTACATTTCAGGCCGTCAGCCGTTATTTGCAATCGGTTAATTTCAGGGCGCGAACTTCCGGTATTGTTACCACTGTTTTCGTCAGCCCCGGAGATGAAATCAAAATACACCAGCCGCTATTTATCGTTAAACCCATGGAAATGTCTGCTTTGGAAAGTGCCGGTACGTTATCAGACAATTTGATCAACAGCCGCGACACTATTTTTTCTGACCAGCTCGCTTTCACGAATCAGGTTTTGGTGCAGGAAGGTGATTACGTTCAGCCAGGAAGTCTGCTGGCTGTCGCGTTTAAAGAAAGTTCCCTGGCAGCTGTTACTTATGTCCCTTTTTCTGAAGTCCCTTTCATCAACAAAAACAGCCCCTGCACAGTGGAAATTCCCGGAAAGCATAAGGTCTCCTCCTTTTTTCAGAAACAACTTTTCCAGGCCGACAACATCACCCAAACTCAACCTTATGTGGTGCCTTTGCCTCCAAAGTTAAAGATTGCCGGCAACATGAACCTTTTGGTAAAATTTAAGGTGAAAGAAATACGGGATGGCATCTTTTTGCCGAGAAAAGCCATCCTGACCAATGAAGAAGAAACCTCATTTTGGGTTATGATGATGGTAAACGACACCACTGCCATTAAAATTCCGGTAACCCTTGGATGGCAGGGAAAAAAACAGCTCCAAATCCTTTCAAACCGGATTGGGATAACCGATAGGGTGATTACAGAAGGCGCTTATGGTTTGCCGGATACAGCTTATGTTAAAATTGCAAAATAAGGCATACGAACATGTATAACTTTTACAATAAATT
>CAYYOW010000241.1:0-2169 GCA_964473395.1 uncultured Lentimicrobiaceae bacterium
AATTGCTGTTGCTGTCTATTCACCTCTACAATAGTTAAAATTATTGATGAGAAAAATGTTTGCACTATGAAAAGGAATATTCAGGTTCTGATATTCGGATTATCTATTTTGTTGTTGATGAATGTATCATTTCAATCTGTGGCAGCTCAGGGTGTGAACAGTTCTCCATGGCAGATAACAGCTACAGACACATCAAATTATGTCGGCATCACACTTGCCAACGGGCGCATAGGATTATTGCCCTCAAAGAAACCTTTTACTGTTAGCAATATTATTTTAAATAATGTGTATGACAAAGGATCGACGCAGGGAGTGAGTAGGATATTGAGAGGTATCAACTTTGCCAATATTGATGTATCTGTTGATGGCGTTAAGGTGAACGAAACAAACATCTCCGACTGGAAACAGGTTCTTAACCTGAAAGAAGCCTCTTTAACTACCTCTTTCAATTTTATGAAAAAAGCTAAAATTGCTTACACCATTTATGCTTTAAGAGGGATGCCTTATGCCGGTATTATGGAGGTAAACATAACATCCTTAAAAGATATTACGGTTCATGTAACCGGCAAAACCCTTACTCCTGCCGAAGACAAGGACCCCGTTAACACCTTCAGAGTATTAAAAGACCTCGACAATAGGATGCCTTTGCTGCAAACCACGGCGAGGAGTCCTTTTGGAAAACAATTTATGGCTTCAACAGCTTCTTTTATTTTTAAGGGAAAACGTCCGGAATTACATCATAAGCTCATCTCGAAATATGATAATGAGCTGACTTTTGATAAAAAAATTGCAAAAGGAAAAAACTACCGTTTCGGTTGGGCAGGAGCCGTTTGCACCACCCAGGATTTCGATGATCCTTTAAGCGAATCGGCAAGAATGGTAATTTTTATCATGCAGGGAAATGAAGATGCTGTAATTGCCAAACACAAAGAGCTGTGGGCAAAATTATGGGAAGGAGATATTGTGGTTAAGGGAGACCTCCAGTCGCAACGCGATATCAGGCTTGCTTTGTATAATCTTTATTCCTTTTCCCGTGCTCATTCAAACCTGAGTATTCCGCCCATGGGATTGTCGTCTCAGGGTTACAACGGTCATATATTTTGGGATGCCGAATTGTGGATGTACCCCCCTTTGCTGGTGTTAAATGAGGGTATTGCACGTTCGATGCTGAATTACCGGTTCGATCGTCTCAAAAAGGCCAGGCAAAAGGCTGGTGATTTTGGTTACCGCGGAGCTATGTTTCCATGGGAATCAGATAATACCGGAGAAGAGGCTTGTCCGGTATGGGCGCTTACAGGTACTTTTGAACAACATATTACGGCCGATGTGGGCATCGCTTTTTGGAATTACTACAGGATAACCCGCGACAGGCAGTGGTTAAAAAAAGAAGGTTATCCGCTGCTTAAAGAAGTGGCCGATTTTTGGGTTAGCCGGGCTACGAAAAATGAGGATGGAAGTTATTCTATTAACAACGTGGTGGGAGCCGATGAGTTTGCGCAAAATATCAATGACAACGCCTTTACAAACGGAGCTGCTCTTAGCGTTCTGGAAGAGGCTACACAGGCAGCAAAAGAATTGGGCATAAGTCCTAATCCTGTTTGGTTGAAAGTGGCTAAAAGCCTCCGGTTTTATTATTTCCCCAATGGGGTTACAAAAGAAAATTCCACATACCACGGTCAGACAATAAAACAGGCAGATGTTAATTTGTTGGCTTATCCGTTACAGGTAGTCAGGGATAAAGAACAAATCATCAAAGACCTGAAATATTATGAGCCTAAAATATCGAAAGAAGGTCCTGCTATGGGATATTCTGTTCTTTCAATATTACATGCACGTCTGGGAGACAGAAAGAAAGCGTTTGAATTGTTTAAACGGGCATATATCCCGAATAAACGGCCACCTTTTGGGGCTCTTTCCGAATCGGCAACCAGTAATAACCCTTATTTTGCCACCGGGGCAGGAGGAATGCTACAGGCTGTAATTTTTGGATTTGCCGGTTTACAAATCACCGATCACGGATTGGTACAGGGAAAACCATGCCTGCCTAAACGATGGAAAAGCTTGACCATTAAAGGGGTTGGGCCTGGTAAAAAGACATTTTATATCACACATTAAATTAGCGATAATAAAAACAGTGTACTATGAAAATAATGAAATACATCAATTTAA
>CAYYOW010000242.1:0-2154 GCA_964473395.1 uncultured Lentimicrobiaceae bacterium
TTTATTCAACAAATTTACGCAGATATTAACAACGATGTTTGATAAATTTTAAAAAATTGAAAATGAACTTATTGAATGCTGAAAGCCAGTTTAGAAAATAATTAAAGCTATTCGGTATCAACTCTTTTAGTATGACTGGGATTTTTGCGTAATTTTGTCAGGAAAATGTTATGAACAATGGGTGAAAAAAGACAGACTTTGGCATTGGCATCCGATCACGGTGGTTACTGGATGAAGGATTTTATCGCGTTTAAATTGCGCGATGCGGGTTATGAAGTGAAAGATTTCGGTACTAATTCAGGTGAAAGTGTTGATTATCCGGATTTTATCCATCCCATGGCTCATGCTGTGAACGAAGGCGAATTTGAACTGGGCATTATCATGTGCGGCAGCGGCAATGGCGCCCAGATGACGGCAAATAAATACCCCAATGTAAGAGCCGGTTTATGTTGGGATGTGGAACAAACCCGGCTAATCCGTATGCACAACAATGCCAATATATTGTCGCTTCCCGGAAGGTTTGTTACCTTTGACGAAGCCTGGAAAATGGTGGAGGTCTTTTTACAAACGCCATTTGAAGGGGGAAGACACACCCCACGGGTAGAAAAAATAGATCAGATTATAAAATAAAGGAGCGGCAGTGAAAAGTTCAGTGGAAAAAAAAATATTTCTCAAAAAGGCCGAAAAAATTGCCTTTGACAAAGTGCATCGCGAAAAGATAAAATTCAATATTTCGCGTTACGACAAAGCTGTGGCCAAAGGAAAAGCCCTTTATGTAAATCTCGATCTGGCACGCGAAAGGGCTGGCTATATCAAATATAAGGTGATTAATGAACTGGAAAAATATCTAATTGAGTTTGAAGATAATTTTACCCGAAATGGTGGAAAAGTCATTTGGGCGGCCGATGCACACGAGGCTGTAAATGCTGTTCTGGAGATTGCCCGGAAAAATAAGGTTAAAAAGGTGGTGAAATCCAAGTCGATGACTACCGAAGAACTTGATCTTAACAAGTTTTTGAAGCAGGCAAATATTGAATCGGTTGAAACGGATCTTGGTGAGTTTATTGTGCAGGAGGCAGGCCAGAAGCCCTATCACATCGTTACACCAGCTATGCACATGTCTAAAGAAGATGTTGCCGAATTATATCATAAAAAATTCAATACCGACGAACATCTGACACCGGAAGAGCTGACACTGTACACGCGGAAACTGTTGCGGGAGAAGTTTATCCATGCCGATATGGGCGTAAGTGGTGCAAATTTTCTCGTTGCTGATGTAGGGGGGATCGCACTGACCGAAAACGAAGGAAATGCTATGCTTTCCATGTCATTTCCCAAAATTCACGTTGTAATTGCCGGTATTGAAAAACTTATTCCGCGGCTCGAAGACCTGGGTCTGTATTGGCCGTTGCTCGCTACACACGGTACCGGACAAAACATGACTGTATATAATTCTATAATCAGCGGACCAAAAAAAGGAAATGAGAAAGACGGACCTGAAGAGATGGTGGTGATTTTGCTGGACAACGGCCGCACCAACCTGTTGGCTAAAGAGCGGCAGCGCCAGGCTCTTTCCTGCATACGGTGTGGCGCCTGCCTCAATGCTTGTCCTGTTTATAAAAACATTGGCGGACATACTTACGATACCACTTATAGTGGTCCTATCGGAGCAGTTATTACGCCTTATATGAAGGATTTAAAAACATATAATCATTTAAGTTTTGCCTCTTCGCTTTGTGGTAAATGTACCGAAGTATGTCCCGTAAAAATTCCTATACACCAATTGTTGTTGGTGAATCGCGATGATGCTGTGAAAAATGGTTTTTATACTTATTTCGATAAAGCCAGCATAAAAATATCCACCAAAGTACTAATGTCCAGAAAATTATTGGATCTGTCCGGTGGTAAGATGAAAAATTTTGGTTCAGGCATATTTGTAGATAAAGTTTGGGGACCCCGACGTGAGCTACCCAAATTTGCGGAGAAATCTTTCAGCCGGCAGTGGAAAGAGAAACGCGGAGAGGAATAAAAATAAAGTACACAAAACGGCCCGCTTTAATTTAGTACGTCACACTGTTTCGTAATCAAGGATATTTCGTTTGCATTGATACTATCAAAAGGGTAGATATATTTATAATTATGTAAGTTTTGGGT
>CAYYOW010000243.1:0-2067 GCA_964473395.1 uncultured Lentimicrobiaceae bacterium
AAACAGAAAAAGCTCCTGCCGCTGAGGACAATAAAGAAGAAACAAAAGCTGAAGAGAAAGAATAATCAGCTTATCGTTAAAATTTGAAAAAGTCCGGCTCGCACCGGACTTTTTTTATGTGTGGTTTTCGCTATTTTTGCCGATAAATTATAGATTTTACCGGATACAAAAAATATGGATGCTTTTCAGGATTATTTTTACCTTGGACTAATTACCAAAACGCATGGTTACGATGGTAAGGTGGTAGCTTTTATTGACGCGGATGACCCCGTGATTTACGAAAATATAGAAATGGTGTTTTTAAATATTCACGGCATGCCGGTTCCCTATTTTATTGAGGAGAGGTCGCTGAAAAACAATAAACTTATTGTTAAATTTCAGGATGTTACTACGGAAGAACATGCCGCTGATTTGGTTAAAAAAGAGATTTACCTGCCACTTTCGGCGTTGCCTAAACTTTCGGGAAATAAGTTTTATTACCATGAGGTGAAAGGGTTTCTGGTAACGGATGAGGCATTTGGCCCCGTGGGCAGGATTGTAGAAATTCTGGATTATCCTGCTCAGGCAGTAATGCAGGTTTTTCACGAAGGAAAAGAGGTGCTGATACCCGTCAACAATGCTGTAATAACGAATCTTAATCGTGAGAGCAAGACTATACTGATTAAAGCGCCCGAAGGACTGCTTGACCTCTATTTAAACAGCTGAGATGAGCGCTCCCGACACACGACCTTTTCATTTTCAGCAGTTCAGCCTGCATCACCACCGGTCAACTATGAAAGTGGGAACAGATGCTGTTTTGCTGGGTATCTGGACGGAATTGAAGGGCGTGACCGATGTGCTGGATATTGGAACAGGCTGTGGCATAATTCCTCTTTTGCTTGCTGCACGTAGCGCTAAAATAAAGGTGGATGCTGTGGAGTTGGACTTAGGCTCTTTTGAGGAGTCATCGGAAAACTTTATGCAGTCTCCTTTTGCCGGTCGGCTACAGGTATTTCATGCTGACATTAACGATTTTGTTCCGGAAGTAGGAAGAAAGTATGATTTGATCATCAGCAATCCGCCGTTTTTTATCAACGACCACCGGCCGGTGCTTACAGGCCGTAAGCTTGCGCGACATACCGACACTTTGCGTTATGATCAGCTTGTGGAAACAGCATTACGGCTCTTGAACCCTGATGGCCGCTTTTCGGTGGTGTTGCCTTACCGCGAAAGTAAAGTGTTTCTGGAACTGGCGGAACAGTCAGGCTTGCATTTACAGCGCAGGATGCTGATCTTCCCCAAACCCTGCAAAGAACCTAACCGGATAAATCTGTTGCTGGGTAATTCTGCTACTGTTCCAATGACTGAAAAATTCATCATCCGCAACGAAGACGGCTTTTTTACACAGCAGTATCTCACCAAGGTAAAAGATTTCTACCTTTCGTCTTAAAGTTAAATATGAACACGTTACAAATACTGATGGGATTATTTGGAGCGGAAACTATTTTCTTCCGGCAAGGACAATATTTTTCGGCTGCTTTTTGAAAGTCAGTGCCCGAACCTGTTGAAATACTTTCCCGAACTCTTTTTTAAATTCAACCGCTTTTTCTCTTGCCTCAAAATCATACCGCAGGTAATTAAACAGTACGATGCCCTGTGGCTTTATATGTGCATGCAGGTTCTTGAGAAATACGGCAGTCATAAATCTTTCCGGGGTGCGATGATCCAGAAATAGATCAACAACAATGAGGTCGTACTGTTTTGTCTCTTTGGAAAGAAACTCAGCTGCATCCTCTATGTGCAAATCCAGGTTTTCCAGATCATCGAGCCGAAAGTGTTTCTTTGCCAAAGCAATCACCCCTTTATCGATTTCCACGCCGGTGATATGCCCCTTGCAGTGGTTTTCCTTTTGTAAAATCCGAGCTACACTTCCAGCACCAAAGCCGAGCACCAATATATCCTCAATTCGCTGGTAATCGGGGTTTAATTGCAGGAACACCTTTCTGAAAACATCATGTAGAGAACCGAAAGAATAGTTGGTGTGGGGTGCATTGAGTACTAGCCTCTTGTTTTGCCTTATGACTTCCA
>CAYYOW010000244.1:0-2039 GCA_964473395.1 uncultured Lentimicrobiaceae bacterium
CGAAAGGCGGAATTGCTGTCCGAAGAGTTCAACATTCGTACCTTTGGCGACCTGCTGTACCATTTTCCATTCCGCTATGTGGACAAAAGCCGGATTTATAAAATCAGTGAGGTAAATACCGATTCAACCTGGTTTCTGCTGAAAGGCAAAATTTCGGATATGAAAGTTGTTGGCGAAAAGCGGGCACGGTTTATTTCATTCCTGTTGACAGATGACAGCGGCAGCATCGAGTTACTGTGGTTCAGAGGATTACAATGGGTTAAAAAACGTTTTGAACCCGGAAAAGAGTATCTCGTCTTCGGCAAACCTTCAGTGTTTAAAAACCGTTTTAACATGGTGCATCCGGAAGTGGAAGACGTTACACCGGAAACAGAAACAGTGGCAGGAAACCGCTTTGAAGGAATTTATCATTCCACCGAAAAGCTAAAAACGGCCGGACTTGGCAGCCGGGGCTTTAGTAAAATTATCCGTACGTTGCTAAAAGATACGGCTTCCGAAATTGAGGAAAACCTACCTGATTATCTGCAGGAGAAGTATCACCTGATGAGCCACCCGGAAGCCATGGTCAATATCCATTTTCCAAAAAATCCGGCTATCATCAATAAAACCGTACAACGGCTGAAGTTTGAAGAGTTGCTGTTTGTCCAATTGGAGTTGCTACTGCAAAAGAAAATTTTGAAAGAGAAGGTGGCCGGCCATTTGTTTGAAAAGGTGGGCGATTACTTTAATACCTTTTACCGCGAGCATCTTCCTTTTGAACTAACGGGTGCGCAGAAGCGGGTTATCCGCGAAATCCGCGCCGACCTGCGCAGCGGAAAACAGATGAACCGCCTTTTGCAGGGCGATGTGGGTAGCGGCAAAACGCTGGTAGCGCTTATGAGTATGCTCATCGCCATCGACAATGGTTACCAAACGGCTTTTATGGCGCCTACCGAAATACTTGCTAACCAGCATTTTAATACGATTAAAAAATTTCTCGGCAACATGAGTATCCCGGTGGAGTTGCTGACAGGCTCTACCAAAACAGCACAACGCAGAAAAATCCATAAGGCGTTATTAAATCATGAACTTCCCGTACTTGTCGGGACACACGCACTCATCGAAGATACAGTGCAGTTTAGTAATCTCGGTTTTGTGGTCATCGACGAGCAACACCGGTTTGGCGTTGCCCAGCGTGCCAAGCTGTGGAAAAAAAACAGCATTCCGCCACATGTTTTGGTTATGACCGCCACGCCTATTCCGCGCACGCTGGCCATGACGCTTTACGGCAACTTAGATGTGTCGGTGATTGACGAAATGCCTCCGGGAAGGAAGCCGGTAAAAACGTTGCATTTTTTTGAGTCGAAACGGCTTCGTGTGCTGGGATTTATGCGCGAGCAAATTAAAAAAGGGCGGCAGGTCTATGTGGTTTATCCGTTGATAAAAGAATCGGAGAAATTCGATTTGAAAAACCTGATGGATGGTTACGAAAACATGCTGCGCGATTTCCCCGAGCCGGAATATCATGTGAGTGTGGTTCATGGTAAGATGAAACCCGAAGACAAGGAATTTGAGATGCGGCGTTTTGTGAAGGGGGAGACGCACATCATGGTTTCCACCACGGTGATAGAGGTGGGGGTGGATGTGCCGAACGCTTCGGTGATGGTTATCGAGAATGCGGAACGCTTTGGCCTGTCGCAGCTGCATCAGCTTCGGGGCCGCGTGGGGCGTGGCGCCGATCAATCGTGGTGTGTGCTTATGTCGGGGAACAAACTCTCTAACGAAGGACGGAAAAGGTTGGAGATAATGGTTGCTACCAACGATGGTTTTGAAATTGCCGAAGCCGATCTGAAGCTGCGTGGCCCCGGCGACATTCAGGGAACACGGCAATCAGGCATGCTTGATTTTCACATTGCTAACCTCGCAAAAGATGGAGAGATGATTGCCCGGACAAGACAAATTGCTATCGGTATTTTGAACGATGATCCTCGTCTGCAAAAACCGGAAAACAAGCTGCTTAACCGCGAAATGCGGCAGCGGTTTAAAGGTAAAACGCTTTG
>CAYYOW010000245.1:0-2023 GCA_964473395.1 uncultured Lentimicrobiaceae bacterium
AATAATTGCTATTTTTGCCAAGCGTGAGGACAGAACCCTGGCGTAGCAAAAAATGAACCCATGGATATTTCGGTTGTTATCCCATTATACAACGAGGATGAATCGTTAGGGGAGCTGAATGATTGGATTTTACGTGTGATGGAAGCCCATCATTTTTCTTTTGAAATTATTTATGTGGACGATGGCTCTACCGACAAATCTTGGGGGGTTATCGAAACCCTATCGGCTGAGAATGAAAATATAAAAGGTATTCGTTTTCTACGTAACTACGGGAAATCTGCTGCACTAAATGAAGGCTTCAAGATGACTTCGGGCGACGTGGTTATTACCATGGATGCCGATTTGCAGGACAGCCCTGATGAAATTCCGGATTTGTTTAGGATGATTAAAGAAGAGGGCTTCGACATGGTGTCGGGCTGGAAGAAAAAGCGCTATGACCCTGTCACCAAAACGGTTCCTTCCAAATTTTTCAATTATACTACCCGTGTGCTCTCCGGTATCAAACTGCACGATTTTAACTGCGGGCTGAAGTCCTACCGTTCGGATGTGGTGAAAGCTGTAGAAGTTTATGGCGAAATGCACCGCTATATCCCAGTGATTGTCAAATGGGCAGGCTTCAGGAAAATCGGTGAAAAAGAGGTACAGCACCGTAAACGGAAATATGGTATTACCAAATTTGGTGTTGACAGGTTTATTAAAGGCTACCTTGACCTGCTTTCCATCACGTTTACTTCGCGGTTTATCCAAAGTCCCATGCACTTCTTTGGTGCGTTGGGCTCGCTGCTTTTTTTTATCGGTTTTGTCATTGCCGGTTATCTGGCTTACGCCAAAGTTTTTATGGAAGCTTATAAGATGACCGAGCGGCCACTGTTTTATTTAGGCTTGCTGGCTATGATTCTGGGAACACAACTGTTTCTGGCTGGCTTCCTTGGCGAGATGATCTCACGTAGCTCAAACAAAATGAAGAAATATCATATTAAAAAATATGTCAACTTTAAAAAATAATTAATGAGAATACATTTGGTGTCAGGTGGCTGCGGTTTTGTAGGTAGAAATGTGGTGAAACGTCTGCTGAAAACCACGGAGGATAAGATTTTTGTGGTGGATGATTTGTCCATCGGGAGGCATCCCAAAGAGTGGCTGGAGAATTTTACTTCCAAACCGTTTAAGGATCTGGAGATTATCGGTAAGGATGAAAGACTCTATTTCTGGAAAGGCGATTTCCGGAATTTTCTCTTTTACCAAAGAGAGAATCCACGTTACATTCAGGAGAAATATGATTTGGATTTTGACCATTTCAGCGATGTATTTCATTTTGCTGCCATTGTGGGAGGACGCCTGAAAATTGACGGTGATCCAATGATGGTTGGTCTTGATTTGAGCATTGATGCTGAATTCTTCTACTGGATCACACGCCATAAACCAGATCGCGTGCTTTACCCCAGCTCCAGCGCAGCCTATCCGACAAGCTTGCAGAATGTGGAGGGAGCTCTGGCCTTGAAAGAGAGCGATATTGATTTCAATAAAAATCTGGGAACACCGGATATGACTTACGGCTGGACCAAGCTTACCGGCGAATTTCTTGCGCAGATTGCCGCCAAATATTACGGTATTTCCATTGTTTGTATCCGACCGTTTTCCGGATATGGCGAGGACCAGGAAACCAGCTATCCCGTGCCGGCCATTGCCTTGCGGGCAGCCAAAAAGGAGAATCCTTTTGAGGTATGGGGTAGCGGAAAACAGGGGCGCGATTTTGTGCATATTGACGATATTATCGATTTTATCGGGATTCTCATGGATGAAGTACACGACGGCTCGGCTTATAATATCGGTTCTGGCAAGCTGACCAGTTTTCTGGAACTGATTGATGTGTTTACCTCTTTTGCCGGTTATCATCCCACCATTAAACCGTTGCTCGACAAGCCGGTAGGCGTACAGTCGCGTTACGGCGATCCCACGTTGGTAAAAGAAAAATTTGGCTGGACGCCAAAAATTTCTCTCGAAGAGGGTATGCGCCGGGTTT
>CAYYOW010000246.1:0-2017 GCA_964473395.1 uncultured Lentimicrobiaceae bacterium
GTGATACCAGCCAAAGATTCCACTACGGAAAGAGCTGTATGGCTAACCGAATAATTTTCGTAGGCCAGTAACATTAGTAAGAATCCGGTGGCAATGATAACACCACCCTGGAATCCTCCGCCAGGCGACAGGTGGCCGTGGATAAAGACATAGACTCCCAGTAAAATAATAGCCGGAAACAGCAGTTTAGATCCGGAAGTAACAATGCTACTGGAGGAAAATAAAACCGGACGTTCGCCCACCTCGTGCCGTTTCTTATATAGCAAGCTGCCGAGAACTGTAACGGCTAAAAAGAGTACGGTTACTTCGCCCAGTGTGTCAAAACCTCTGAAGTTCACCACAATACTGGTTACAGCGTTGGAAACTTTTAGTGTTTTAACAGTTTGCGCTAAGTAGATATCTTTAACCGCCTGTATGCCGGGAACGAAATGAGGCTGGCCGAAACCGATACCAAAAAAAGTATCTGCGGTATAATAACCCAGAACCGCCAACAATAATATAATTAGAACCTTCTTCATTTCACAGCGGATTTAAATTTTTCTTTCTTATCGGACTCATCTTCCATCCGTACAGTATTCCGGATGGTAATAACGAAAATAATGGTTGTCAGAGCTACACCAATGGCAGCCTCTGTCAATGCCACATCGGGTGCCTGGAGCAGATAATACAAAATGGAAAGAATCAGACTGATGATACCGGTAGCCATAACAGCATACAGCAGGTCTTTTTGAACAATTGCATACACCGAAGCAGCAATCATTAATAAAAACAGAATAGATATTAAAATGAAATAAATCATACTTTGTCCTCCTTCTTTTTAGTGTGAGGAACGACTTCCTGATAAGCGTCCATCTTTTCTTTGTCTTCACTTTTAATAAACGGGTAGTGTCCTCTGCGGTAAGTGGCTCTGGCCAGTGCGTGGGAGCTAATAGGGTTGGAATAGGCAATAAAGATTATGATAATCAGAGATTTCCATATCCATGAAGGTTCTAAAACCCCTACACCTAATACCATGCTCATTGCGCCAAGGGTTGTTGCTTTTGTTCCGGCCTGCAGACGGTTGTAGATATCAGGCATACGATAAATTCCCAGGCCGCCAAGGAACAAGAAGGAGCTTCCTATGATAAGCAAGATTCCACCGATAATTTCCAGAATACTCATAAGGCGCCCTCCAGATATCTTGCGATGACGATGACCCCGATAAAGCCTAGAACGGCATATACCAATGCAACGTCAACATAGATGAAACGGTGAAACATATATCCCAACAGTACGAGGGCAGCAACGCCAATGGTTGTTAGAGTATCCAAAGCCACCGTGCGATCGCCGGCTGTGGGGCCTTTCACAAACCGGATAGCCGATAAGATCATTCCCAGAGCCATGAGTGTAAGTGCATAATAAATTATATAAGTCATAATTAGAAAATTTTTAAGAGGATTTTCTCAAAAGGTTCGGCAATTATTTTAAAAGCTTCTTCCGGATCGGTAGTTTCCACATCTATCCAATGGATATAAAAGGTATCACCTACCACATCCACGGTCAACGTTCCGGGTGTAAGCGTGATGCTATTGGCTAAAACCATTTTTGAGTAATTGGTTGTTAATTTGGTTTTAAATTTCACAATCCCCGGATTAATGGGCAATGAAGGAGAAAGAACTCTCCTTGCCACATCAAAGTTGGCAACGACCAGTGCTTTCAGGAAAACAAAAAAGTACCAGATCATCCAAAAAATCCGTACCGGATTTAGAATAGAAAGATCGCAACAAGTAAAGAGCCTGATACTTGCCAGCGACAGTAACATGGAAACAACTGCTCCCACAAGAACTTCCTGCCAAAAGAGAGTACTGGTAAACATAAGCCATACCAGCATCAGGAAAATCCAGTTGAGAATAAACCGTCCCAGTTTTTGATTGAATGTTAAACCTTGCATAAAGTTAATTTTTAAAGGATTTTACCCTAAATCGTATTTTTTACCTTCGAAATATCTCATAAACTGAACCCTTTCATACTCAGCAGG
>CAYYOW010000247.1:0-1990 GCA_964473395.1 uncultured Lentimicrobiaceae bacterium
CACACCGACATCCCGGTAAAATGATTTTCCGATACAACGAAGCTGCCGGTCTGGTGAACCTGGATCCGGCATTTGCAAAAGATCTACCGCATATCTGGGTGTGCAACCAGCTTTACAACGGGCTGGTACAACTGGATGACAGCCTGTATGTACGTCCGGCCATTGCCCGGCGCTGGGTCATCTCGTCCGATGGTAAAACCTATACTTTTTTCCTTCGAAAGGATGTCTTCTTTCACGACGATCCTGTTTTTCACGGGAAAAAGCGCAGGGTGACGGCTGCCGACTTCGTGTATAGTTTTCAGCGGCTTGCCAACCCGAAAACTGCATCGCCGGGGAGCTGGGTTTTCGATGATGTTGCCGACACCAAAACGGGAAAGGCTTTCCGTGCAATAAATGATACAACCTTGCAAATCAGGCTGAAACACTCATTCCCGCCGTTTCTCGGTATTGTGGCTATGCAATATTGTGCGGTGGTGCCCCACGAAGCGGTGACCTTTTACGGAAATGCATTCCGGAAGCATCCGGTGGGCACAGGGCCTTTTTTCCTAAAGAATTGGGTGGAAGGTGTGAAAATGGTGTTACAGAAAAATCCCGATTATTTTGAACGCGACAACACAGGTCACCGGTTACCCTATCTGGATGCGGTAGCCATCTCCTTTTTGCGGGATAAAATGACAGCTTTCCTGGAGTTTACAAAAGGAAAACTGGATTTTATTTCCGGAATAGATCCTTCGTATAAAGATGAGATACTGACACGTACCGGTCAGCTGCGGTCGAAATTTCGTGGCCGTATAAAAATGCTAAAGTCGCCTTATCTTAACACAGAATATCTTGGTATTCTTGTGGATACGGACATGAAGACAGTAAAAAACAGCCCATTGCGACTGAAGGCAGTACGACAGGCTGTCAATTATGCTTTTGACCGGAAGAAAATGATTAAATACCTGCGTAATGGTATTGGCATTCCCGGCAACAAAGGTATTATTCCGCCAGGGCTACCGGCTTTTGATGCACAGGCGGATTACGGCTACAGTTACCAACCTGAAAAGGCCAAGAAGCTGTTGGCGCAGGCTGGTTTTGGACCAGGACAGCCCCCGCCTTCCGTGACGCTGGCAACAACATCAGAGTATGTGGATTTGTGTAAGTATGTGCAGGCACGTCTGAATGATGTGGGTTTTGATGCACACATCAATGTGATGCCGGCAGGCACTATGCGCGAAATGAAAGCACAGGCCAAACTACTGTTTTTCCGTGCTTCATGGATTGCCGACTACCCAGATGAAGAGAACTATTTATCGCTGTTTTACTCGAAAAACTTTACACCCAACGGGCCTAATTACACTCATTTCTCAAGTCCCGTTTTTGATAAGATGTACGAAAAATCACTTTCGATAGTGAATGATCAGCGTCGCCGGAAGCTTTACCGTGCCATGGATAGTCTGGTGATGGCACAGTCGCCGGTGGTCATCCTTTATTATGATGAGGTCATAAGGTTTGTACAAAAAGATGTAACCGGGTTGGGGATAAATCCTGTTAATTTACTGAAGCTGAAGCGGGTGAAGATTGATATTAGATAATTTGCTAATTAGTTAATTGGTTAATTTGATAATTAGTTAATTGGTTAAACAGTTGTTAATCAATAGTCAAACAATAGTCTGGCACTTTGTCTCCTTTTCGCCCCCTCTCTTCGTCTTTTCTTTGCGGCAGGGATAGAGCGGATAGCCCGCAGCAGCAAAGCAGTATGGAAGCTTGTGGGGGCATGGCGACAAAGAAGCCCATGCCGGCGCAATAGCTGACACTGCTTTGATGCGAGGACTATAAGCGAAAGCCCGTGATGGCCTTGTGTGTGAGGCCGCCCAAAGTAAAAAATATTTTCCAAAAAAAGTTTTTATAATTCAAAAAATAATCAGATATTTGCAGCCAATTTTGTTAAATCATTATTTATTTAAAAATTAGACTGTTATGCCAGTTAAAATGAGATTGCAACGGT
>CAYYOW010000248.1:0-1951 GCA_964473395.1 uncultured Lentimicrobiaceae bacterium
ATGGTTTCGAGCTGATTGTCCATCAACTCGGCAACAATCTTTAGCTTATCCTCTTTCAATAGTTTGGAAAAGCCTTTAATGATAAGGTCTCTTTTACGTCTGTAAGGCATAAGGCAAATTTACCAGCTACTTTTTTGCATTTGACAAAAATAAGGTAAAATTTATATGAAAGGAATGTTTCCCGGCAATTACGGATGAAATATTGCCTTGGTGCGAACGGGGGGAAACGTATAAGCATACTGATAATAAGCCTTTTATCCAGTAAAAGGCATCGGTGCGCTGCCGTAAAGCAGGCAAAAAAAAAGCTGCCCTGAAGAGCAGCCTTTTCAATTTCTTTCAAGTTATATCAATACTCATCTTCATTAAAAAAGAAGTCTTCTTTGGTAGGGTACTCAGGCCAAATATCTTCAATTTTTTCAAAAGCTTCGTCTTCAACCTCAATCTCTTTAAGGTTTTCGATAACTTCAGAAGTTACCCCTGTTCGGAGGCACCACTCAATCAATTCGTCTTTGGTGGCAGGCCAAGGTGCATCCTCTAATTTTGAAGCTAATTCCAGTGTCCAATACATGGTTTAATTTTATGATTTAATTTTTTTGCAAAAGTAATTTTTTTTTAATACGAGCAACGAAAAATGAAAAAAATTAGAACTTTTTCTCAAACACGTGGTTTCCAAAGGGATTCAGGGATTCCCAGATCGTGAGAAAACTTGCGGGCCAAAACAAAAAGATAGTCCGAAAGCCGGTTGAGGTATTGGATGTTCAACATGTCAGTGGGAAATTTTTCGTTCATGCGAATGGTGAGCCGCTCGGCGCGCCGGCAAACTGTTCGGGCAATATGACAATAGGAGACAACGGGATGTCCTCCGGGCAGGATGAAAGCGGTTAGCTCGGGGAGCTGTTCATTCATTTTATCCATCTCTTTTTCTAAAAGTTCCACGTCTTCCGGATGCAGTGTAGGCAGGGCGTTAGGCAAAGATTTACCATCCTGTGCCAGACAACTTTCCATGGTAAAAAGGCGATCCTGAATCTCCAGTAGCAGCGCTTTGCTCCGGTTGTCAATATTCTGGTCGCGAATAAGGCCTACATACGAATTCAACTCATCTACCGTACCGTATGCCTCAATACGCACATCGTATTTGGGGACACGCGTTCCGCCAATAAGAGCTGTTTTTCCTTTGTCACCGGTCTTGGTGTAGATTTTCCATTCTTTACTCATTTTCAGGATAGTTTTCAGACATTGACCATTTCAGATTTATTGAAAGAGATTATATTTTCGTTTGGCTTGTCTTCTTCAACTATTCCATCCCGGAGCCGAATAATCCTGTGAGCATGTTCGGCAATGTCTTCTTCGTGGGTCACCAGCACGATGGTATTTCCCATTTTATGAATTTCTTCGAGTAGGGAAATAATTTCCACGGAAGTCTTCGAGTCGAGATTACCGGTAGGCTCGTCGGCCAAAATCAACGATGGTTTGTTTACCAGCGCGCGAGCCACAGCAACACGCTGTCTTTGTCCTCCAGATAATTCATTGGGCCTGTGATGCATACGGTCGGCAAGTTGTACACTGGCCAGCGTCTCTTCTGCACGGCGAATACGTTCCTGCTTGGATACACCGGCATAAATCAGCGGAAGCATGACATTCTCGAGGGCAGTAGAGCGTGGTAGCAGGTTAAAAGTTTGAAAAACAAAACCAATTTCTCTGTTTCGTACCTCAGCCAATTCATTGTCTGTCATTTTACTCACATCCATGCCGTTCAGAAAATAATGTCCGCCGGTAGGTGTATCAAGACAACCTAACACGTTCATCAAAGTTGATTTTCCGGAACCCGAAGGCCCCATCATGGCAACAAATTCATTTTTATTTATGGAAATATCAACTTCCTGTAAGGCCTTAACAATTTCTGAACCAACATGATAAAACCTGGATATTTTTTCTAACCGGATAATTTTTG
>CAYYOW010000249.1:0-1947 GCA_964473395.1 uncultured Lentimicrobiaceae bacterium
TGGGAGAAGAAAATAAACACTGGTTTGTGGTTATTGGATTTCTGGGCAGAATGGTGTACAGCCTGCCTCGCACAGGACAAAGTATATGCGGAGCTGGCCGGCCTTTTTGGTGACAAACTCAACATTGGGAAAATTAATGTGAGTGATAACCGTCTGCTTGCCGACCGTTTCGGCGTGCGTAACATTCCGTATCTTATGCTATTGAAAGATGGTAAAATCATTATGCAAATACCGGGCATTCAGAGCAAAGATTATTTAATCAACCAAATAAAACAACAACTTCAATGAACAATTTTTTCTGGATTATTTTAGGCGTTTTCTTTTTAGCCCTTGTATTTTCTTTTTACCGTCGTTATAAAATGGCAGCATCCATGTCGAAGAAACCGGTGAGTGACAAACTCGTCATTCTTACAGATGCTACTTTTAAAAAACAAATCTCCAAAGGTGTTTGTATGGTCGACTTTTGGGCTGAATGGTGTACGCCGTGTAAAATTCTGGGACCCGTGGTGAGCGAGATTGCCGAAGAAATCAGTGATAAGGCCAAAATCTGCAAACTGGATGTACAGCATAATCAACGTGTTGCCGGTGAGCTGGGCATCCGCAACATCCCTACTATCCTGATTTTTAAGGATGGTGAAATTGTGAAGAAATTTGTCGGCGTAAAGACCAAAACTGTTTTAATGAAAGCCATAAAATCAGCTTTGACAGTCTGATAGTACCCTTTGCAAAGCCTCTCTTTTGTCCCCTGTTTTCGTTTTATAAATAAAGCCTGTTAAAATAAAAAGTTCCAAGATACATCTTGTTGAAAGTGAGCACATCCGGCTGTAATCCAAAATTAGTTTAAATGATTTGTAAGGTATAAACATCGCCTGCGACTAAATGAACGAATTAAATCGAAATCATTTATAATCATTTAAACTTATTAGCATGGAAAACAAGAACAGAAGAAACAGTCTTTTAACCGGCGCTATTCTCGCCGGTGCACTTGCAACCTTTACTATCTCTAACGTGGATGCGCGTCCTGCCACCACTCGTGTTTTGGGCAACGGAGCCGAACTTCGCAGCGAAATTATCAGCCTGAATGTTATTGCATCACCTGCCAATGTATTTGAATTGAAGTGTGGTGCCGGAAACGGGGAAACGGGAATAAAAACTGAGAAAAAAGCGGAGAAGAAGATGGAAAACGGAAAAACCGTTGAAAGTAAATGTGGAGCCAACAAAAAAGCCGAAGCCGGCAAGAAAGCGGAAAAGAAAACGGACAAAAAGTCTAAAACTACCGAAGGTAAATGTGGCCAGGGTAAATGTGGCGCGGCCTAATTTGTTAAACGGCACAAAAGTACACACAATGGAGTCCTTTCCGGCGTGTGTGCTTTCAAAACGAAACGCCATGCAACCATCAACACAAACAGGAATAGGGTTCAGAAGAGAAATTGCCGATGACTTTTTCGGACAAACAGTTCTTCAACCCGATTTTATCGAAGCAGCACCCGAAAACTGGGTGGGTCTCGGAGGCTATTGGGGCGATGTCTTTCGCCGTGTGAATGAACGCTATCCGTTGATATTACATGGCTTATCATTGTCTATCGGTAGCCCTGAAGAGCCTGATTGGGCCTTTTTGAAAGAGGTAAAGAAGATGATCCGCGAATTTGATGTAAAAATCTATTCGGAACATCTGTCGTTTGCCAAATTAGACAACGCACATCTTTACGATTTGCTGCCCATTCCTTTCCGCAAAGACTCCGTCAAACACATTGTTCAACGTATTATGCAGGTACAGGATTTTCTCGAAATACAACTAACACTCGAAAACGTCTCTTACTACACTCCCGTAGCTGCAGAAATGCGTGAAGTTGATTTTATTTGCGAAATTGTAACCAAATCAGGCTGCGGCTTACTGCTGGATGTGAACAATGTTTATGTTAACGCACACAACCACAACTATAACGC
>CAYYOW010000250.1:0-1898 GCA_964473395.1 uncultured Lentimicrobiaceae bacterium
CGGCGCTATCAAAAAATTATTGAAGAATCTCCCTCGCCCACGCTGACAGAAGAAGTGCGTCAAAAGATGGACGCTTCCGCCGTGAGTATTGCACGCGAAGCGAAATACAACAGCGCCGGAACCATTGAATTTCTGGTGGATAAAAATCTTCAATACTATTTTTTAGAGATGAACACGCGTATTCAGGTGGAACATCCTGTTACCGAAATGGTTACAAATGTTGATTTGGTAGAAGAACAAATGCTGGTTGCCGCCGGCAATCCTTTACGCCTGAAGCAGGAAGCCCTTTCGCAAAATGGTCATGCCATTGAATGCAGGATTTATGCCGAAGATCCGTCTGACAATTTTCTTCCCTCTCCGGGAAAAATATCTCTTTATCAGGAACCTGCCGGCGCCGGTATCCGCATAGACACCGGAATTACCGGTCCATGTACCATCCGGAGTACTTTTGATCCCATGATGAGCAAGTTGGTGGTTTGGGGCGAAGATCGCTTGGTGGTCATGGGGAAAATGATTTCGGCTTTAAAAAGCTACCATATCCAGGGTATTCATACCAACATCAGTTATTTGTTGCATCTTATTCAGCATCCGGCTTTTGCCGGAAACAAAATTTCCACCGGCTTTTGCGACCGCCATACCGAAGAGATCCTTCAGCATATTCAGACAGACAAAATACATTTGGGTAATGAAATTGCAGGACTCGCATTTTTGCTGTATAGTCTGAATACCAATAAGATACATCCGGCAGGAAATGTTTGGGAGGCACTTGGATATTGGCGAAACCTGATGAAAATATCTCTTGTGGTGGATGGTGCAGTGCTGGAAATAAGACTTCTGAAAACTTCTAAAAACAATTTTGTTTTTAAGACAACAGATAACACGTATAATGTTTTTCTGTATTCCATTGCAGAGAATGAAATAGAATTTCGTACCTTTCATCGCTTTTTCAAAGCAGCTGTATCTGATGGAGAAAAGGGCAACCATTTTGTTACGATAGAAGGAATAAATTTTGTTATCAAACGAACGGATGAGCTGATAATTAACAATGAAGACCCCTCGGCTGCCGGCAATGCCGACGAAGGCAGCCTTTTTGCTCCCATGCCGGGCAAAGTAATTAAAGTGAATGTAAAAGCTGGAGAGATGGTAAAAAGGGGAACGGTTCTGCTGGTTGTAGAGGCCATGAAAATGGAGAATAACATCGTGGCGTTGAACGATGGAAAGATTGAAAAAGTAAACGTAAAAGAGGGTGAACGGGTGGATACCGATTTGCAGTTGGTTAATCTACTGGTCCCGGAAACAACAGAATAATTATTTAAATATTAATCAATGGATTTTGAATTATCACAGGAACAGCAAATGATTCGCCAGACTGTACGCGAATTTGCTGAAAGAGAAGTAAAACCCAGGGCACAGGAATTGGATGCCAAAGCTGAATTTTCGTATGAGCTGACAAAAATGATGGGCGACCTGGGGCTTTTTGGTATGAACCTTCCGGAAAAATATGGCGGACAAGGTCTCGACACCTTATCTTATATTATTGCTGTAGAAGAGATGGCCCGTGTGGATGGCTCGCAGGCTGCCACGCTTGCGGCTCACAACTCTTTGGGGATTAGTCCGTTATATGAGTTTGGTACCGAAGAACAAAAGATGAAATACCTGCCGCAGCTGTGTAACGGTGAAGGCCTTTGGAGTTTTGGCCTGACCGAACCCGGTGCCGGCTCCGATTCGAGAGGATCAAAAACCACCGCCGTTCTCGATGGCGATGAATGGGTGATAAACGGATCTAAGATTTTTATCACCAACGGGGCTTCTGATATTTCAAAAGGATGTACGGTACAGGCTGTTTCGGGCGAAAAAGATGGAAAGAAGCTTTTTACCACCGTTATTGTGGAGAGTGG
>CAYYOW010000251.1:0-1869 GCA_964473395.1 uncultured Lentimicrobiaceae bacterium
GTTTTTCTCGGTATCGAAGAAAGCGATGGCAATGAGGATATCGACTGGCTGGCAGGAAAAATAAGCCGGCTGCGTATTTTCCCTGATGAACAGGGCGTTATGAACCGCTCTGTCATGGAAGTGAATGGCGATATCCTGCTCATCAGCCAGTTTACACTGCATGCCGGCACAAAAAAAGGCAACCGTCCCTCCTACATCAGGGCTGCGCGGCCGGAAACCGCCATTCCGCTCTACGAAAGTTTTATCGCCAAAACGGAAGCCCTTCTCAATAAACAGATTGGCACCGGTGAGTTTGGCGCCCACATGGAAGTTTCACTTATTAACGATGGTCCGGTGACCATTTTTATTGATACGAAAAACAGGGAATGAGGAAGTGAGATAAAGTTGAAAGAGCCTAAAGTATGAAGTGCCTGCCTTCGCCGAAGCGGCTTCACGCGGGCAGGCTTAAAGTGAGAAGTGATCGGGGTTTGGGTAAGCCATGTTAAAAAAATCCAGCAGCAGAGCAGATAACAATCCTATTTTCAAAACCTGTAACCTATCCGTAAAAAAATATTAAGACTATAATCATCGGATGCACCATATCCGTACTTGTCGGAAAAACGATGCGTATATCCGGGACCAACTGCCACCTCATAATTAAAATGATTGCCAATGTTTCTTTTTATTCCCCATAAAGAAGAGATTGTGAGCATAGGTTTTATATTAATATTTCCGTAGCTGGAGATGGCAAGCCCACCGGGGAAATAACTGGTTTGCAACGAAATAAAATTTCCACTGTTTCCGTCAATTCTTCTGGATTTCGCTTTTCTCTTTTTCAGATTATAATACCAACGGGGTTCGAGCGTAACCATGGGAGTCATTAAAAAACCAGCGCCACTTATTTGAGCAGCAAATCCAAGCTCACTGCGTAAAGCAATAGCGTTTGACAACCGTGCTTCGTTGCTTATCCAGATACCGAGAAAACCGGTCTGAATTTCGAAAATGGATTTCTCTACACTGGCTTTGGATGTGGAGGTCAATTCTCCCGAATTTGTGGTTTGTGCATTCGTTATAAAAGCCAGGCTGCAAATGACAATGGATAAGAAGATTTTTTTCATAATTTTTTCAATCAGTTTAATAACGCTAAATATAAAGTATTTTCATGCTCTGCAAATTTTCCTTTAGCCGTTAATCAGTAAGATGGTTGAGAACTTGTTGATTTCTTTTGCAAAGAGAGAAAGAATAAACAAGAAAAACAAACTTTTTCCGGGTTTTAACTTATAGAAACTACCGGATATCAGAAAATAGCCTCAGGAACAAAAAATTAGTGCGTATGGAAATAGTTTCGTGTTAGGATATTCCAAATGCCGCCCCACAAAGAATGCGTAAGGTCGGAACATATTATCCCGACCAGCCCAATTTTTATATAAACCCTTCTCTTTTAATCCACTCGCGTGGCTCGGCCATGGTTTTTTCCACCTCGGCTATGGTTTTCGGAATGGGTTTTCCCAACACACGGTAACCATCGGCGGTAACAAGGATATCGTCTTCGATGCGGATGCCGCCAAAATCTTTGTAGGTTTCCAGCTTATCGTAATTCACAAAATCAAGGAATTTTCCTTCGCTTCTAAATTTGTCAATCAGGTCGGGGATAAAATAAATTCCCGGTTCCACGGTGAGCACAAAACCCGGCTTCAACACTTTGGCAAGACGCAGGTAAGCGGTTCCAAACTCATTGGAACGGCTGACAGTTTCGTCGTAACCCACATAATCCTCACCAAGGCCTTCCATGTCATGCACATCCAGCCCCATCATGTGTCCCAGTCCGTGAGGCAAAAACAGTGTATGGGCACCAGCCTGCACGGCAGCCTCGGTATCACCTTTCATCAG
>CAYYOW010000252.1:0-1849 GCA_964473395.1 uncultured Lentimicrobiaceae bacterium
TGGAAGCGCTGCGGTATGAGTAACAGGATGTTGTTATGGGATTTTATCACGAAACTACCATACACTTTTTCATAAATATGATTCTAGAAGTTTTTTCGTAAGAATACAAGCACTTTGTAGAAATATTCAATCCCGATACCTTAATTTCTAATATGGTTTAACTGGTTAATACGCAAGCGCCAGACTAATCTCCCACAGTCGTTCCTGCACTTTTTTGTCATACGAGATAGCCGCCGATTTTGCCGGATGCTGACGCACAAGATATAGGCCGGTCTTACCCTCCATCTCCGGCGAAACGGCTGCATAGATGGAATTTTGCGCTCCCTGATGAACGCTGGCACCACCTATGCCCCATCCGGCATGTAACAATTTGGTATTGATAACTCCCGGATGAAGACAGTTGGCCGTCACACCATTCTCTTTCAACATTTGAGCCAGTTTATAAGTAAACAGAACATTTTCCAGTTTCGAAACCGCATAGGCGTTGTAAGGGTCAAAATATTTTTCACCGTTCAGGTTGTCAAAATCAATGCTGCCGGATTGCGCTATGGAACTCACGTTAACAATACTGGCATTTGGCGTACTTTTCAACAAATCAAGCAATTCCAACGTCAGTGTAAAAGGCGCCATGTGGTTCACCATAAAAGTACGTTCCAGACCGTTGGGCAGAATAATCTTTTTATTTTCAAAAACACCGGCATTGTTGAGCAGCACATCCAGCCGGTCATATTGGCTTTTTACGGCTTCTGCCAATGATTTTATCTCTTTGAAATCCGTAAGGTCAGCATGTACGGCATTTACAGCTTCGTTTCCTGAAGCTTTCCGAATGTCAGTTGCCGCTACTTCACTTTTTACTTTGTTTCGTCCATGTACCAGCACTTTATATCCCATTTTTGCTAACTCAAGTGCCGTTTGTCTCCCGATACCATCGGTGGCACCGGTAACCAAAATTATTTTTGTATCCATTTTTTCAAACTTGATTTTTTCAAAATTACAAAAATTAGCACTATCGGAATGAGAACGCTGCACATTTAAAATCACAGGAAAATCGTATTTTTGTCGGGTGCAAAACATACGTTCGCACAGAGAAGAAACAACAACCTGTTTACCAGAAAAAGAAAAATATGAAATTGAATACCCAACCGGATAAAAAAACCGTAGCTGTCATTCGCAGCCTCATTATGGATGGAACACGCAAAGCCAATTCCGGACATCCGGGGGGAGCGATGTCATCAACCGATATGGCATATATCCTTTTTAAGTATTACTTAAAAATGGATCCCAACGACAGCAAATGGCTCAACCGCGATCGTTTTGTCCTGTCAGCAGGACATGAAAGCATGTTGCTATATGCTTTGCTGCACTTGCAGGGTTATCTTCCTATGGGCGAGCTTGAACGCTTTCGCCAATGGGACAGCTTAACACCCGGCCATCCGGAACACGGACTTACTTCAGGCGTAGATGCCACAACCGGGCCACTGGGACAAGGCGTGGGAATGTCAGTAGGAATGGCTGTGGCCGAAGCTGCACTGGCTGCCCAAATGGGAGAAGATATTATTGACCATTATACCTATGTCCTGGCTGGCGACGGCGACCTGCAGGAACCTGTTTCCCTTGGTGCTGCTGCCAATGCAGGCCATCTGGGGTTGGGAAAGCTTGTTCTTTTTTACGACAAAAACAATGCGCAGATTTCGGGTAGCACTTCCCGTGCCGACAGCACCAACATCAACAAAGTTTTTGAAGGATTAGGCTGGCAGGTATTGGAAATTGACGGCCACGACCATGTGCAGATATGCCTTGCTATTGACCAGGCTCAGGAAGAAAAAGGTAAACCAACCATCATCATCGG
>CAYYOW010000253.1:0-1843 GCA_964473395.1 uncultured Lentimicrobiaceae bacterium
TAACCTTCGGAGTAATAAACGTTTTTTTCATCGTAAAAGGATTGCAGCAAATCGAAATTCTGCATAAGCCTGTCCACCACTTTAATGAGAAATTTCTTGTCATCTTCGAGTGAGGTGTATGTATCAGCCATGTATTTCTTGTAGAAATCAGCATCCCGCAGCAATTTGTAGAACATTAAGACCATATTTTCTTCCGGTTTCCAGTTGATCTTAAGCTTTTCCACAATTTTCTGAAAGTCTTTGTTCTCTTCTAGAAGCTTTAAGGCTTTGTTCTCCACAAATTTTTGACTTGGATGCAGGTCATCATCCGTGGGGAAATATTTCTTCTTGTTTTGCCCCATGCGTAATAGTGCAAAATCCTGTAACTCCAACAGAAACGAAAGCTGGTAAATAAAGAGCTCGTATAACTTATCAATACTTTGAAATAATTGTTTTTCACCTAAAGGGAGGGCACTGCTACTGCCTGAATACCATGAATATAAGGCTTGAAGAACTTTAATGCGGAGGTGTCTGCGGTATAACATGCTTGCTTTGCTATTTTATGAACGCTATTTTGGCGGCAAATTTAGAAATAAATTGTTTGCCTGATAAACTTTTTTTGACCTTTAGATTTATAAAATACCGTTCTCTTTTTCTTAACGGTAAAAAGATATACCTTTGCAATGGTTAGTTTTGATTAATTAAAAGTATGAAAAAATTAAAATTATTACCGGTTGTCATCAGTGTGATGGTATTGGCTACCTTTTCCTTTTGGGGTTGTAATCCTAACAACACCGATATCCCTAATTACACTACTTTTGTAATAAGAATCGACAGTATTCAGCATCCTTCCTCCATTTTTATGGAAAGAAACCTGACCATAAAATTTTATGGTACCATAGGCCCGGATGGCTGTTACACGTTTTCGCATTTCAGCCCATCGCTTAAGAACAAAAATATCACGGTTACCGTTTACGGAAGACATATTGACAAGACTACTTGCAACCAGTCTCTTTCCTATCTTAACGGTGCCACACTGGATGTAGCCAAGCTGGATACAGGAATGTACATTATCCACGTCATCCAGCCGTCGCCACCGGATATTTTCGACACGGTATATGTGAAAATGCGTTAGGTAACTTGTTTGCCTGCTTGCTAAATGCGGTGACAAAGATTAATTGTATTTTTGGAAACGAAAAAAAATTCCATGAATAAAATTGAAAAAGGTAAAAAGGCGCAGGTGATTTATATGCTGACGGCCGCTGGTGACGCAGAAATAATTGACCAGGCAGATAAAACGCATCCCGCTTTGTTCAGCTTTGGGGAGGGGCAACTGATTGATGGTTTTGAAAAAAAGTTGATTGGTTTGGCTGCGGGCGATGCATTTGATTTCGTGATTCCGGCTACAGATGCATATGGGCCAAAGGACTCTTATGCTGTCTTCGACATTCCAAAAGATACTTTTGCAGTAGATGGCAAAGTTGAAGAAAATCTGCTCCAGGTTGGTAAAACTTTCCCTATGAGCGACAACGATGGAAACCGGCATGTGGGGAAAATCATCCAAATCAATGAAGAGACCGTAACGATGGACTTTAACCATCCTCTTGCAGGACAGGATCTGCATTTTACGGGAGAAATTCTGGAGGTTTTCGATTCCAAAAAATAATTTTCATGGGGCAAAAGTGTGTGCATTGTGGCGAAGATTGCGGGAAAGATCCTGTGATGTGGGACGACAAGCACTTCTGCTGTTATGGTTGCAAGACCGTGTACCAGATTCTGAACGAAAAAAAGCTGGGTATTCCTTACGTAAGTCCACCACCGAAGATGCTGAAACCGCATGAAAAGATGAGAACAATGTCTCCAC
>CAYYOW010000254.1:0-1835 GCA_964473395.1 uncultured Lentimicrobiaceae bacterium
TAATGAAGAAGCAATGGAGTGTGGATAAGGGAAAAAGATGAAAAGGCGCAAGGGTAAGAAAGTGAAAGGTTGGAAGGTTAGAAGGTGAAGGGGTAGGAAGGTGGAAAGGTGAGAAGGTGAGAAAAAAAAGTAAGCGGTGTAATTTTCCAACCCTCTTACCCTCCAACCTTCCAACCTTTCAACCCCAGTCTCTCAAAAAGCAACATTAAAAGGATAACTATGAATATGATTATCATTGTCTTAAAAAGATTGCGGTCGCAGAAGCTGACACTGTGGCTGCGGATTGTCAGCATGGGCGTGGGAATGGCGAGTGCGCTGGTACTTTTTTATATCGCCGGGAACCAGCTGAATACTGATCATTTCTATCCCGGTAAAAACCGGATTTATGAAGTCTTTGACAATTTCAAATCACCTGATTACAGCGGTATCTCCTCATCCATTGAGCAACCGGTTGTGCCAGGCATGGTTTCGTATTTTCCTCAGGTTGAACAGGGAACAGTACTTTTCATCAACGGAAAAACCACTTATAAAGTTGGGGAGTCTTTGTTAGGAACAAAAACCATTTATGCCGATTCCTCGTTTTTTAAAGTTTTCCATCGCCGGTTTATCACCGGAACAGCCAGCCAATCTTTACGTCTGAAAAATACGGCTGTCATTACCCGGAAATTAGCCCGAAAGTTGTATGGCAACAGCCTAACTGCTATGAATAAAATCATTTATCTCAATGAAGTACGTCCGATTGTCATCACCGGGGTTATCGAAGACTGGCCACCCAACGCAAGTTTTCAGGCAGGCGTGCTCATTTCGTTTGCCACCCTGAAAGACGAGCACCGTTTGTACATGGGATGGGATGGAGGCGACAGCTTTCGCGGCTATGTGAAACTCGTCAGAAATGCAGACCCGCATGAGATTGAAAAAGCCATACCAACTTTATTGAATAAACACTACAATGTGGCCGCCAATGAAGCACAGGACTTTTTTTCAAAATACGAGTTAATTCCGCTTACAAAAGCTTCTTTTATTGAAAATCAGGATAAGAAAGTTATTTATTCCATTATGATATTTATCGGAATGCTGATTTTCGGGCTGGTATGTTTCAATTCACTTTTGCTCGTTCTGGCAGGATACCGCAAATTTATTAAGGAAATCGCCATCCATCGCACCCTTGGCGCTTCGGGATTTGATATTCAGAAACTCATTTTTAACGAAGCTTTATTCTACATGCTGACCTCAACTGTTGTGGCGGTACTCTTTTGGATGCTCATCAACCCGTTTATCGAAAGCAATTTTCAGTTCGGAATGATAGAAGCCTTCACGAACCGGACATTCCTGCTTTTGTTTTTGCTTGTATTTGCCGTTGCCTTTGTGGTAATTTATTTTGTACCGGTTCGCTGGTCAGTTCGCTTTTTTATGGCCACAAAAAAAACAACATCCTCTTACAAGCCACCCATCAACACAAATCTGCAGCGGGTGTTGCTTACCCTGCAAATTGGCATCTCTGTTTTCCTGTTTATTTTTCTGTTTTTCATTTACAGCCAGTTCAACTTTATCCGTCATTTCAACAAAGGTTATGACTCAAACCGTTTGGTTTACATCGAATTACAGAACAAACCGTTATACACAAAAGACAAGGTGATTAAAAGTGAAATAAAAAAAATACCCAATGTGATATCGGTATGTTTGTCCGATGCCATACCGTTGTGGGGACTTTCCGGAAACAGTTTTTCCAGCAGTCCTGATGGGCAAAATGCCAGAATTGTACGAAACCTTTCTGTTGGTAAAGATTTCTTCGCCACGCTTAAAATGAGGTTAGACGGCTCCGGCTTTAGTAACAC
>CAYYOW010000255.1:0-1822 GCA_964473395.1 uncultured Lentimicrobiaceae bacterium
TCCGGAAATTTCTTGATGATGGAGATTCTGGATTGTTCGAGATGGAATGCTGCCAGCATAAGCACCTCTTCAATTACCTGACTGATATCCACCTCTGTTTTAATAAACTCTTGTTTTCTGCTGAAATCCAGAACGCCGTTAACAACCTTCTCAATTTTATCTATTGCCTCTTTCATCATCGAAATGTACTCTTGGTTACTTAGATACCTCTCAGGTTTCTCTGAAATCATACGCAAACTATTCCGAAGTCCGGCAATCGGATTGTTAATTTCGTGAGCTAATCCAGCTGCAATAGTTCCAACAGAAGCCATTTTTTTTGATTGTAACAAAGATTCCTGTGCAGATTGGAGTTCTTTATAGGTGATTGTCAACCGGCGAAGCATTTCATTGAAAGTAAAAATAAGTGTATCCAGTTCATCATCTACTCTGATAATTTTCTTTAAACCTAAAACGAATTTGTTTTGGAATTGTATCTTGTTAACTTTATCAACATCCAGACTTTCAAAATCGAATCCGGAGGCAGTGGTGCTTATGGTTTTAATAGGTTGTGTAATGATGTAAGAGAAGATGAAAGCACCACCGATTCCAATCACCAGGAAAATAACTATCATCCATAAAAATATTATGGTTGTTTTCCGAACTTCCTTTTGGTATCCTGCTTCAAAAAATCCAACCCTTACTGTCCCGATATTAACTGACAAAATCGGAACTGCAACGTCCTGCACAATGTTATCGGAGTTATCGGCATCTTCTATAAATACGGTACTCCTTGTTTCTCCGGGTTTAAGGATGTTTGCACCGACCAGCTTTTCCGGGATTGCTTTATAAAAAGTATGGGCAATGACATGGTTCTTCCCGTCAAGAATTAAAATGTAGGCGAGGTCTTTGTCGGTTTGTTTCACATTTGAAACCATTTCGTTCAACGAAGTAATATTATTGTAAAGCAAGGGCTGTATTGCCATGTCAGCAATCATTTTGGCTTTGCTTGTGCTGTGCTTAAGCAACTCTGTCTCAAAAGTTTCATAAACGGAGTTTCTAATAAAGTAAATGTTAATTGAGCCAAATACAACAACCATGAAAATTAAGGCAATGGAAAACTTCCAAAATAATGGTAAGAATCTTTTTTTCATTGCTTAATTATTTTATCCATGCGCCGGATTGAGTTGTAGAGCGAATCATTTGCAGGGATAAACCGGTCTATCATTAATTTTTTTAGGATTTTAACACCTAAGGAGTCTTTATCCATTTGGCATAAAATACGTTGTAGCTTTTTTAGAGTAGAATCCGGGGTAGAGGGCGGAACAACAATCGGGGGAATTCCAAAGAATTGAGATTTTTCGACAATCCTGATGTTTTTGAGTCGCTCAGGGTGAGAATACTTTAAATAATCAAATATTAAGCCATCAACCGAAGCGCCATCTACAATCTGTTTTGCAACAAGCTGAATGGAAATATCGTGGGCATACGTAAAAACAAAATCCTTGAAGAAGGTCTTTTTATTATAACCAAGTGATTTTATCCTGCTGATGGCATAAAAATAACCTGTATTAGAAAGAGGATCGGTAAATGCAAATGACTTTCCTTTCAGGCCTTCAAATTTTTTGATACCGGAAGACTTATAGGTTATGATATAAGCCTGATAGGTAGGTCTTTCTTTTATCACGGGGATAGCCACAATTTTAATCGGAAAACCATCCCGGCGATCATTCACATAAGCGCCCGAACAGATAAAAGCCATGTCAACCTGATGATTATTCAAAAGTTCATTGACTTCAGAATAAGTTTTCCGTTGTATAATCTTTATCTTTTTGTTGGTCTTCCC
>CAYYOW010000256.1:0-1814 GCA_964473395.1 uncultured Lentimicrobiaceae bacterium
ATTTCCTCTTCGTTTCCGTGAAGCGATTGTAAATGTTCAAGTAATTGGGCAATGTGGTTATCTATTGCCTGTTCAGTATCCCGCCCGTAATATGCGCTGAACTTGTTACTGTGGTTTAGTCTGTCCCACGCCAGGAAATTGTTCGGCCATAGACGGAAATTCTTAAATATCTCTATGTCGATCATGTCTGCCAGATATTGAAGGCGTTCATTTTTAAGAATATCCGGACTGAGACTTTCCATCTCTTCATTCATGGTCTTTCCGATGGCATAATGTACGCGGCCTTTTTGCCCTATAACTCCACCAAGAATGCTTTTGAGGTCTTCATCCTTACTTTTTACATAGTTTTTTTTGGAAGAGATGTAAAGCTCTTTTACCTTTTGGATATCGCAGGGTTCCCATTCATAAGAAACGCATACAGGTCTGATATTCAGGCTTTTTATTCTGTCGTTCAGGTGGCCTTTCCCGGAAAGGCTAAGCATTTTCAGTACCCCCGGGTCTGTTCTGTCATCACCGTTTTTGGATCTCCCTTTTCGTTGGGCAATCCAAACAGACAGATTATCTTCCGTGATGAGTTTGCGGATATAAGTCGAAAGCCGCTTTGAGTTAAGGAGTATCTCGCGTGGCGAACCTCCTCTAAAAACGGTAATCGTCCGGTTGATTTTGCCAAGATCGGTCACAAATGGAGAAACCATCAGGTTGTCGCCCCAGGTGATGGCCATCAGGATATTATAGTCTTGTAGCAGTGTTGCCAGAATAGAGGAGTCAAGTGTAATATCACGATGATTGCCGATAAGAATATGGGGTATCTCTGGTTTTAGCTCCTTAAAACCGGAAACGCTCAGGTCCTTGGTAGTGTTTTTAACAATTTCCCAGACAAGCGGGCGCATGAAATTACGCTGAAATTCACTGATAGATTTTGATCCGGCAGCACGGTTGGTTATTTCTTTTACTTTGTCTTCACCAAAGACAAAAGAAACGATGCTGTGAAACTCATGTTGTTTCACAACACGCTGAATAGCCTGCTGCGCATCTTCTTCGTTGTAAGGCCTGATATCCTCAAAATCCATCACCACCATTTCTTTCTGATTTTAGTTGCAGGCAAAGATACAAAACTAAGTGTGTTTTACAATGTTATCATTAAGATCCATTGGTTGCTTTACTGGTGAAAAATCGGCCCTTTTCTCTTCAGAAGTACTTTTCTGCCCGTTTTACTTCTCACAGCGTATGCACATTCTTCCTGTTTAAAAGGCGATGAAGCTGAGCTTGGTTAATAATTCAGTAGGTTGATGGTATGACAAGCTGCCACTGCCGCTGTCTCTGTACGTAGCCGCGATGGTCCGAGTTTTACCGGGACAAAACCGGAAGTTTCGGTTGCTTCCACTTCTTCCCTGCCAAAGCCACCTTCGGGGCCGATTAATATCAGTGCATTGCTACCACAATGATAAGCTTTGGAGAGTTCCAGTGTTACTGCTTTGTCAATGTATGCAATAAACTTTTGGCCATCAAAAGGTTGCTGAATAAGCTTTTCAAATGAAATAGGCTCATCCAAAACCGGATGAAACGTTTTGAGCGATTGTTTCATGGCTGCGGTAATGACACGGTTTAGGCGTTCTGTTTTCACTGTTTTTCGCTCGGAATGTTCGCTGATAAAAGGGGTGATGCGGTCAACGCCGATTTCGGTAGCCTTTTCCAGAAACCATTCAAAGCGGCTAATGTTTTTTGTTGGAGCCACGGCCATCTGTAAATGGAAATTTCTCCGGTCGGTTCCCGACTCTGTTTTCTGCACTTCCACAAAGCAACCTTTGGGGTTG
>CAYYOW010000257.1:0-1809 GCA_964473395.1 uncultured Lentimicrobiaceae bacterium
ATAAAGCTCCCGGGTTTTTAAAAGCAGCGGATCTTTTTTAAGACTTCTTTTCAGGTAGCGCCATTCCTGTGTAAACCGCCGGAAAATTTTGACATAATTCCAGGTTATGGCCGCCGAGACAGGGAGACTTACAAAATAGGCCAGCGTAATCCATGGCTGATGAAACAACAGGAAAACGACAAGAGTTTGTATCAGATAAAAGAGAGGGAAAAACAGGGAACTTAACACAAACTTGACCGAGCTGCGAAACTGCGGATCCTTGATTTTTCCGGGATAGAGTGTAGTAATGTACCAGGGAAAAAGGTTGTTGATATAACCATATAAAAACAGTGGAGACGTAACCAACAGAAGCAGTTTTTTGGCCAATAGGGAGAAAGCCGAAACAGGCCTTATGTTCTGTAACTTCATTTTTATCAGGAGGTTACTGTATTCTTTAACACTGGCAGCTAGCTTCTCCATAGCTTCGGATTCTTTTGTCTCAAACCGCTTCAGTCGTGCAATAATCTCCTTTTCTGCCTTAAATCGGTCATACAAAGCAGATGGATTGAGTTGCATCTGCCGGCAGGCTTCATTGCGATAAGCTTCCCTTAAAAAGTCATAAACATCATAAAAAGGGCTATCGATATTAATCATCACCGGCTTCAGCCGTTCGGACAGCTTTGCTTTAATCTGATTATAAGCTTTTGCCGGATGTGACTGATAAGCTTCATAAAATTCTGAGACAGGAAAAGCATCGCCAAAAACTACCAACAGGTCGGAACGGACATTTTCATAATTACTGTAATTTATTCCAACAGGAACAATTTTTATATCCAGCGAAAATCCGGAAGCCTCCTCTGCCTGAAAAGCAATGCGGGCAAAGCCCTTTTTTAATGCGCGCAACCGCCGAAAACCGGCATGACTTCCTTCGGGAAGAATGACAAAACCATTTTTGTTTCGGATAATATCCAGCGTTTTATTAAAGATTATCTCATTCTTCCTGAGCGACTCATATCCATCGCGAATACGATATACCGGGAGAATTTTCAGAAAATATAATATCCTGGCGATGAATTTCTTCCTAAAAATATCGGAGCGGGCAACAAAAACAAACTGATTTTTAAAAGAAAACTCAACAGCGAGTGCATCCATCAAAGCATTTTGGTGGTTGGGGGTAAAAATAAGATGATCCTGCCGGTGAACCTTCTCACGGTGGGCATAGACGACTTTTCTATAAAAAACAATATTATGCCAAAACTGCATCCAAACTTTTAACGCATAAAACCGAAAGGAATGCTTCTCAATATTTTCAACACCCATATTACCGGTTCTTTATCAGTGACTTCAGATTAAAACTTATTTTAGGCTTATTCCATATCCCTGCCAGGGTGAGTCCGGCCACAATATGCCAGATACCCCACCAGGCTGCTATAATAGCCATACCACCAAGTTCCATATCCGGAGGAAAAATTTTAGGATTAAAAATCAGTACCAAGGCAAGTCCCGAGTTTTGGATACCCGTTTCAATGGAAATGGTTCGCCGGTCAATAACAGGCCGCTTAAATATTCTTGCCATAAAATACCCGGAAGCCAATGCCAAGGCATTATGGACCAACACAATAAGAAAGATGTACTTGATGACAAGGAGGAAAAAGCTGAAATTCTTCATGAAAGCAATCACAACAATCGCTATAAATAGTAGAATGGAAAAGCGCTTAATGGGTTTGGTGATTTTTTTGGTAAAACCGGGCCATTTGGTATTCACAAAGATGCCCGTAACCAAAGGGATTCCCAGAATTAAAAAGACTGTCTGAAACATTTGCAGCATAT
>CAYYOW010000258.1:0-1799 GCA_964473395.1 uncultured Lentimicrobiaceae bacterium
TTCACAGCACTCTCTTTTAAATGAACTTGCAAAAGAACTAAATTTCAGGGAAATGAAGCAGGATTATTTGAATTTTTTTGATTTGACAGGTTTGGCAACCTTGGTTCCCATCCAAATACGGTTCAGAAATAAACGGATCATATTTCTCCATCGATTATTTAAGTGAATAAAACTGGTTATCAAAAGTGTAGTTTGTGATAATTAAAGGTTTGGTTATCGCGAAAATCCCGGATTTTTTTTGCCAGCAATAGAAAAATGGGGACATCATTTTCCCGTAACCATTTTTCCGCTTCCGGATGTTGATGTACAGCATCTGCAAACATCACGAGAAAATCAAAATGATATTTCCGCAGCCAGGCATAGGCTTTGGGCTGTTTGTCAATGGCTCCATCCAAAGCAGCAAATTGCGGGTAATTATTTTTCAGAAGCCAGTCGGCAGCCTCATAACTCCCACGAATAGCACTACTCAGCGCCGCCAACTCCGGGTAACCGTTTTGTAACAGCCATTGCAGAAAAGCATCATCTTGTTCGGTGAAAGTCTCGCCGAAAGCCATCAATATTTTGGGCTGGTAGCGTAGCATTTTAAATAAAGAAGGGTGCGGGATGAAAATTTTCAACCCGTACCCTCATTATAATATTAATATCTGTTCAGACAGTTCAGGTCGGTGAAAGCCTGAACCAGTCTTTCTTTCATCGACACCTCGCCGGCACGTAGCCATTTGCGCGGATCGTAATACTTTTTGTTGGGAATATCATCTCCATCAGGATTACCAATCTGCGCCTGAAGGTAGTCGTGATATTTGGCTTCATAGCCACGAATGCCGTCCCAGAAAGCCCACTGTGTATCCGTATCAATGTTCATTTTTATCACACCGTAGGAAACTGCTTCTTTGATTTTTTCGGGTTCCGAACCCGAGCCGCCGTGGAAAACAAAATTCACCGGATTTTCTTCCGTATGATGCTTCTCCTGGATATATTTCTGCGAATTGTGCAAAATAACCGGCTCTAATCTAACATTTCCGGGTTTGTAAACGCCGTGAACATTTCCGAACGCAGCGGCAATGGTAAACCGCGGACTAACCGATAACAGCTCTTCGTAAGCTTGATTTACTTCTTCGGGTTGCGTGTAAAGTCTGGAATCTTCGATATCCGAATTGTCCACCCCGTCTTCCTCACCACCGGTGATACCCAACTCTATTTCGAGGGTCATGCCCATTTTTGACATTCTTTCAAGAAATCTTTTGGATGTTGCAATATTCTCTTCTAACGGTTCCACCGATAAATCCAGCATGTGAGAGCTGAAAAGGGGTTTACCGTGTGCTTCAAAATATTTTTCTCCGGCATCAAGGAGTCCTTCTACCCAGGGCAGTAGCTTTTTGGCGCAATGGTCAGTATGCAAAATAACCGGAATACCGTACATTTCAGCCAGTTGATGAACTTGTTGTGCACCGGCAATACTTCCGGCCACAGCTGCTTTTTCGTTTTCGTTGGAAATGGCTTTCCCGGCAAGAAAAGCGCCGCCGCCATTGGAGAACTGGATGATGATAGGAGAATTCACCTCTTTTGCAGCTTCCATAGCTGCATTAATGGAATCGGAACCCACCACATTGACGGCCGGAATAGCAAACTTTTCCTGTTTGGCAACTTCAAAAATATATTGCACATCGTCGCCGGTTACTACACCTGGCCTTATTTTGTCTGAGATTTTTACTGACATGATCTTTTCTGTTTTTTATGATTGATTTCTGTGTACAAAATTAATAAATTTAACGGCAGGGGCAACCGGATCATTTTCATAT
>CAYYOW010000259.1:0-1789 GCA_964473395.1 uncultured Lentimicrobiaceae bacterium
CGGAACAGGTATTGCCCTGAAGAACTTTGAGAAATTTACTTTCCTGATAAAGTAAGCTAATTTGTTATTATTGCATGCGTAACCTGCTGACCTTTTTTCTGAAGCATCAGTTTTTCAGTCTGTTTATCATACTGGAAATCATATCTTTTGTGATGCTAATGAATAGCTTTTCGTATCAGCGTATGCTAAGCTTTAATGCTGCCAGCGATATTAGTGGCGATGTTTTCAACTCTTACCACGAAATGACGGCTTACTTTGACCTGAAAGAGCAAAACCAGCAACTTTTAACGGAGAATGTTTATCTGCACAACCTGTTGCTTACAAGTTTTCTCCCGTCAGATACCAATTACAGAGGCGAAAAAGACTCTTCTTACCGCTATATCCCGGCTATTGTTATCCGCAACACAATGAACCATATCAACAATTATATTGTGCTGAACAAAGGGAAAAACCAGGGGGTCCAAAAAGAGATGGGGGTGTTGTCTGACAAAGGAATTGCCGGTATCATCATTGGTGTTTCCCGAAATTATTCTCTCGCCATGTCGCTGCTGAACACCCACGCCCACATAAGTGGCCGCATAAAAAAAGATGACCAGCTCGTTAACGTGATATGGGGTGTAAAACAAGGGCGAAAGGGTGAAGTGATTGATATTCCGGCACACATTCAACTCAATCAGGGCGATACCATTATTACCAGTGGAAATTCGTTTATTTTTCCGGCCGGGCTTGATATTGGTATTGTCTACAATTTTGAGAAAAGTAAAAATCATAACCTGAATAAGGCCGCATTGCAGTTTAGCACCGACTTCAACAGCCTGCATTACGTTTATATCATCAAGAACCTGGATAAAAAGGAAAAGATGAAATTGCTGGAGGAGGTCAAAAATGAATAATGCTTATGTCAAAAATATTATCCGTTTTATCCTTCTGATACTGTTTCAGGTGCTGGTACTTGATACTGTGCAGTTTGGCGGCTATGTCATTCCTTATATTTACCTACTGTTTATCCTGCTGCTACCCTTTGACACAAACAAAAGCCTACTGCTGCTGCTTGCCTTTTTTACCGGACTGAGTATTGATTTCTTTGAGAATACACTGGGCCTACATGCTGCAGCCGTGGTTTTTATGGCTTTTGCCCGTCCGGGTGTCATAAAATTTTATTTCCCGACACTGGAGCATGCCAAAGGAGAAGAACCGGGGCTGTCAAAGCTGGGGGTAACCGGGTTTCTAAAATACACATTCACACTGGTTTTTTTTCATCAGATTCTATTGACTTTTCTCGAAGTTTTTAGTCTGTACGATTTTCTTAACACGTTTTCGCATATTCTTATCAACGCGTTAGTTACCACGCTGGGAATTCTGATTACGGTTATGTTGTTCACTTCCCAACGCAGGAAACGGAAGCGATAATACCAATAAGATTTCTTATTTACACTTTTGAGAGAAGCCTGGATAAGATTCAACCGGGACAAATAAAAAGCCCCGATAATCAATGACTATCAGGGCTTTGTCTTCCTTCAGAAGTGGTACCACCTGGAATTGAACCAGGGACACACGGATTTTCAGTCCGTTGCTCTACCAACTGAGCTATGGTACCCTTTTGGATTGGAGCGGCAAAAATAAGCTTTTTTTTATTTTCCAAAAAAAATTCTTTTAAAAAGCGCTAAATAATATTTTGAGTTCGGCAATCTGAGAATGGTTTTAATATGGCCTGGAAATTTGCCACATTTGTGTTCTGGTTTTGTCCGAATTATTTCGATGGACACTTTGCTGAAAAGAAAGCTTTTTT
>CAYYOW010000260.1:0-1777 GCA_964473395.1 uncultured Lentimicrobiaceae bacterium
AACTTCTTATATCCACACCAAATATACGGTTTATTCTAAACTAAGTCAGGATAACAGCATGTTTGGGTTGCTTTTGTCGTTTTCAATTAATCGCTTGATGGCTACGTCCAACGGACTTTGGATGCTCAGAATGTCCTTGCGGCTTACATGGGTGTAAATCATGGTGGTCTTTGGACTGCTGTGCCCCAGCAACTCCTGAATGTAACGAATGCCCACACCGTTCTCTAATAAATGGGTGGCAAACGAATGCCGCAACGTGTGAGGCGTTACCCGCTTTTTTATCCCTGCAAGCCTGGCCGAACGCTTTACAATCGAACGTACACTCTCTGCACTGTATTTTCCGTACGGTTTGCCCTCAATAAAATACTTTTGTGGCCGGTACGTGGCCAAGTAGTTTTTCATCATGGGCAAAAAACTCTCCGCAAAAATAACCACACGGTCTTTCCTACCTTTTCCGTGCCGGATAAAAACCTGCCGACGCTCCGTGTTGATATCCGATAACTCCAGATTGAGCAATTCACTGATCCGCAACCCGGAAGAATACATCAGCGTGAGCGCCGCCCGGTGTTTGAGGTTGCGCGTATTGATAAGTAACCGCAAAATCTCTTCTTTGGATAATACCGTTGGCAATATCACAGACTTGCGCGGTCGCTCCAATGAAAAATTGTCAATTTGCAAATGTGGTATGTAAGCCTTCAGTTGCTTCACGGCGCTGATAAATTGCCGCTGACTGTTCACTGAGTAATTAAACGGAACCAGAACATCTTCACAAAAAAGTTCCACATCCCGATTATTAATGGCATTTATGTCTTTGTTTTTCAGGTAGTCGAGAAAATCGGCAATGAAAGTGGAATAGGTGTGTACGGTGCTTTCACTGTACCTCTTTCCGTGTAAAAATTTAATGAAACCCTGCAGGTGTTTTTGGATGCTTTCCGAGATACTCCTGTTTTTCAGTAATCCTTTCCGGTTAATGGCGGGCATGTCTGGGGTTTTGTCCACTATTTGTGCCATCTCCTTAAAATGTGTCTTGATTTTTTCAACCATCCCCGGCGTGTCCGGGAAATGCCAGCTTTTCCTGGACGCACTCCAGCGATGACCTTCCAGCTTTTTCAAATGGTCAATAAGCGGTCGGTTATAGCGAAATTTTACAAAAACGCGAACCTGCCTTTTGTGTACAATTTTTTCGATGGTAATTTGTTGTAAGGGCATCTTACATAAAAGTTGCCGTAAAGTTAACAACTTTTATGGAAAATGATAGAAAAATTTGTTTTTTCGGCTAAATAATATTTTAAAGTGTTGAAATATTATATTGTCAAAAGAACGGCAATCTGCTTTGCGGATTGAACTATAATAGCCATAGGTTCACCCCGTGGAATATGGGCTTTGTATCCCACAGGGTAAATCCTGTGGTAAATCAATATCCAACACCAACCCTGGAGGAGTTGAATAATAGCAAGTATTTTTTATCAATCCAATATTATGTTTGTACAGCAGTTTACTTTTATCAGGGCTTTCTTATGATTTTATTGAACCTGCCCAGGCGGGTTCTGGTTTTCAATTGATATGTTTCCATAAACTTCGCATATGGCTATTATTGTTTATCCGCTTTGGCGGATAGATGAAAGATATCCGCTTTAACGAAATTTATGAAGTCAGAAAAATTTGTCAATACCTCAAAATATTATTTAGCCGGATGCAATTTCCGACTCTCTTCAATAATTTATTCGTAATTTTGGCAACGTAAAAATCATTAGTTCCTTAATTTCTTTTATCGCAT
>CAYYOW010000261.1:0-1760 GCA_964473395.1 uncultured Lentimicrobiaceae bacterium
CACTTCCTCCTAAGGTAAAACAGGAGATGCCTTTTGTGAAAGAAGGTTTAAGCTTCAAGGCCTGGCAAAAGAAATACGGGGGACGACATAAATGGCGTAACATCCGCTGGGCTGTTCTTTTGGGCTTTAATGGTTTGTTTATGCTTTCGTTTCTACTGGATCTTTCTTTGTTGGAGGGGTCACTGAGTGGCTCCCGTTTGTTGGGATTTTATCTCATGGATCCCTTTAACTCATTTCAGATAATATTGATCTCTGCTTTTACCGGCCATCTTCAATATCTAACCATGAATTTTATCATTGGTTTTGCTACAATCATTATCTTTTACTTTTTGGTTGGCGGACGTACCTATTGCTCCTGGCTATGCCCGTATCATTTTTTGGCCGAATGGGGTGAAAAACTTCACGATTACCTTGTAAAAAAGAAAAAAATCAAAGAGCATGCATACAACCGATATCTCCGCTATCTGTTTTGGGTTGGCTTTTTGTTACTGGCCCTGTTAACACGAAACCTGGTTTTTGAGGATATTAATCCGGTAGGAATTCTCTCCAGAGCCATAATTTACGGGCCGGGTTTAATACTCCTTTGGGTGCTGATACTTATCCTTTTTGAAATTGTTTATACAAAACGTTTCTGGTGCAGGTATGTGTGCCCCATCGGAACTACCTGGAGTATGGTAGGAAACCTAACTCCTTTCGGCGTAAAATTCGAGTTGGATAAGTGTGCACATTGTCTGGATTGCCAAAAAGTATGTCTCGTGCCACATGAACTTTGGTTTGTTGAAAAAGGAAAGGCCACGCAGCAACGGCATGACGTGGGGTCGGATTGTACACGTTGTGGATTATGTATTGATGTCTGCCCGGGGCAGGCCTTAAATTATACGGTAAAAGGTTGGGATAAAATCTTATGATTGGAAAAGAAAATAACATGCCCGTTATCAGGGCACGCGGGCTTACTAAGTCCTTTAACAAAGTTGATGTTCTGAAAAATCTTTCATTGGACTTTAATGTAAGAGACAGGGTTGCACTCATCGGACAAAATGGAGCGGGGAAAACCACTCTGATTCGTTGTATTTTGGGACAATATATATTTGACGGGAAGCTGGAAGTTATGCAGAAAAGTCCGAGAAAATACAGGACTGAGATACTGAAAGAGATAGGCTTTGTCCCGCAAATACCGCCACCACTTAAAATAACAGTGAAAGAGTTGTTAAAGTTCTTTTCCGATTTGAGCGAGGTAGCGGTGGAGGAGTATGTTGATATTGCAGAGAAACTGGGGCTGCATATCCGGCAAAGCTACAACAAGCCCTTTTTTGCTCTTTCGGGAGGAATGAAACAAAAGCTGCTGGTATCATTTGCCTTAGGGAAAAAGCCAACCATTTTACTTATGGATGAGCCTTCGGCAAACCTTGATCCCGCTGCCCGGGAAATATTTTTTGATTACCTGAGTAATTACAACAAAGAGGCTCTGCTGGTATTGAGTAGTCACCGGATGGCCGAAATTTCCGGGCTGGTGAACCGGGTGGTAGAAATGGATTTTGGACAGATTATATTGGATAAAAAAGTTTAACCTTCTTAAAAATTAATTACTATGAAAAAATTATTTATTGTGGCCATCATGCTCTCTCTGGTCTGGTCATGTAATTCAGTGCCGGACTATAGTCCTCGAAAAGTCAATTACGAACGGGATGTTTGTGCCCAGTGTCTTATGGGTGTTGCCAACATCCATTATGCTGCCCAGGCAATTAATGCTCAGGGCGATG
>CAYYOW010000262.1:0-1701 GCA_964473395.1 uncultured Lentimicrobiaceae bacterium
TTTTCGTCGTAACCGAGGGCAATTATTTCGGAAGGTCCCAGCCGTTTCTCAATGTATTGAAAAAGAATTTCATCCAAGATGTCATAATCGGGTAAGGAGTCGGAGTCTTTTTGGCCGGGACGCAGTTCTGCCGATGGAGGCTTGGTGATAATGTTTTCGGGAATAATTTCTTTGTCGCGGTTGATGTAACGCGCCAGTTCAAAAACGCGGGTTTTATACACATCGCCCAACACGGAAAGTCCGCCGTTCATATCGCCGTAAAGCGTCCCATAGCCAACGGCTGCCTCGCTCTTGTTGCTGGTATTCAATAATATATAACCAAATTTATTAGAAAGCGCCATTAAAATGACACCCCTGATCCGTGCTTGCAGGTTTTCCTCGGCAATATTAAAAGGCAGGTCTTTGAAATAAGGTTTCAACGTATCATTAAAAGTGTTGAAAGGCTTTTTGATGGGAATGGTGTCGTGCGGCATCTTCAGATTTTCTACAAGCTGAAGCGAATCGCTTATGGAATGATCAGACGAAAATTCGGAAGGCAACAGCACATTATATACATTTTCGTTGCCCAGCGCCTCCGCTGCCAGCACGGAAGTTACCGCCGAATCGATGCCGCCGGAAAGTCCGAGAATGGCTTTTGTGAATCCCAGTTTTTCAAAATAATTGCGGATGCCCATCACCAGCGCATCATGGATAAGTGCCACTTCCGAAGGACGTAGGATTTCCGTACTTTCTGCTTTCTCCACTTCATCCACATCGTAAAGCCGAAAATCTTCTTCAAAATAGTGCATCACATCCACCGTTTTGCTTTGGGAGTTCATCACCAGCGAACCGCCATCAAACAGCACCTCTGTCTGTGCTCCAACGTGGTTCACATAAAACAGTGGTAGATGGTATTTTTCTGTATTACGCCGTAAAACCCCTTCACGTATTGCCGCCTGCCGGTAGTTGAACGGCGAAGCGGCAATGTTTATCATAATATCCGGCGAAAAAGCCATCAGCTCATCCATAGGGTTGATGGTATATAACGGACTTTTATCCACATCCCAGATATCCTCACAGATGGTCAGGGCAATTTTCTTTCCTTTGAATTCAATGATTTTAAACTGGTTATTGGCTTCAAAATAACGGTATTCGTCAAAGATATCGTAGTTAGGAAGCAGGGCTTTGTGAATCATATCCTGCACCTTTCCGTTCCGGAGAAAAGCGGCAGAGTTGTACAACGGCTTTCCTTTTTTGTGAGGGTTGTAAGTGGGAACGCCCACTATGGCTGCCACTTTCGTACAATGGGTGGCTATCTCGTCCACTGCCTGCAGACCTTTGTCCACAAAATCGCGAAACTCCAGAAAATCACGTGGCGGATAGCCCGAGATGGCCAGCTCCGAAAAGACGACGATGTCGGCACCTTCTTTTTCCGCCCTGCGAATGGCAGAGATTATCTTATCTTTGTTTTGCTCAAAGTTTCCAATGTGGAAGTTCAACTGGGATAATGCAATTTTCAATGTCAACGGTTTTTAAGGTGAAATCCATATTTTTTACAAAAATAGGCAATCAGAGGAATATGTTCAAAGTTCAAAGTTTGAAGTTCAAGGTTTGAGGTTTAATCCAAGTTTGGCATAAGATTCTTTATTTATCCACCCGAAAAAATGTTATGAATGGCACGCAATCAATTTATAATAAACAACTTAATTGAATTTCAAAAAA
>CAYYOW010000263.1:0-1653 GCA_964473395.1 uncultured Lentimicrobiaceae bacterium
TACAAATGGCCATTAACTTTTTCTCTGTTTTCGGGGTAAAACGCGACAGCCTGACTACGCACTGGCCTCAACGCATGCCACGCGTATCGCCGGATGCATACACCTTCTTCCTGTCGCTGGAGCCTTTGCCCAACGTTGATAGGAAATATTACCACAACAATATCGCTTTTTGGGAGACATTGAAAAAGCATCCCAACTATGATGCTTACTGGCAGGTACGTAACACAATTCCACATTTTAAAAATGTTAAACCGGCAGTTCTAACGGTAGGCGGTTGGTACGACAGCGAAGATTTCTACGGAACTTTACACACCTATAAAAGTATTGAGGACAAAAATCCTCATACCAAAAACATGCTGGTCATCGGCCCGTGGCCGCATGGCTGGTGGGCACGAAGCGAAGGCTACCGTCTGGGCGACATAACTTTCGGTACCAAAACCGGAGAATATTTCCGTAAGGATATCCAGCTTCCCTTTTTTAAATACTATTTAAAAGGCGAAGGAAATTTTCCGGAAGCCGAAGCACGCATGTTCAACACGGGTGTCAACCACTGGCGTTCGTTTGACCAGTGGCCGCCAAAGGGTGTCCAAAAGGAGGCGCTTTCGCTGGAAGCCGGGCATAAACTGACTTTCGGGAAGCCCACCAATAGCAAAACTAATTTTGAACAGTACGTTAGTGATCCCCACAAGCCCGTGCCTTACACTGCCCATATCATGGATTCGCGAACATTCTATTACCATCCGTATATGAATGAAGATCAGCGTTTTGCTGCAAGACGACCGGATGTGCTTGTTTTTGAAACCGCACCACTGGAAAAAGCGGTTACACTGGCCGGGCCTATGCTGGCCGACCTGTTTGTCTCCACAACCGGCACGGATGCCGACTGGGTGGTAAAAATTATTGATGTTTATCCTGACAGTGCTGCCAATCCTATACCCAACCCTACTAATGTAAAAATGGGTGGTTATCAACTATTGGTTCGTGGCGATATTTTACGTGGAAAATACCGCGACAATCCGGAAAAGCCGGAACCTTTTGTGCCTGGAAAGGTGACGGAGATAAAACTTCCGTTACAGGATATCTTACACACTTTCAGGAAAGGTCATCACATAATGATACAAATTCAAAGCAGTTGGTTTCCGTTTTTCGATGTGAACCCGCAGACATTTACGGATATATACAAAGCCAAACCGGGTGACTTTAAAAAAGCCACCCAGCGTGTTTGGTTCTCCCAAAAGTATCCTTCTAAAGTTGAGGTGGGGCTGCTACCTTGAGATTACACAAGGTACAAGCACACGTCTGCGCTAATGTGTTTGTTGATTCCACAGCTGAAATAGCTAAAACTCAGGTTAAGAATTATTTTCCATTATAGGGTTCAAAGTCGGTTTTTTCTGCGCCGCACACCGGACATACCCAGTCGTTGGGCAGATCCTCGAATGATGTTCCGGGGGCGATACCTGCTTCCGGGTCACCTTCGGCCGGATCATAAATATGGCTGCAAACGAGACAAATCCATCTTTGACCCGTTATCTTTTCAGCCTCTTTGGCTTTCACTTGCGGTTTGTCCTGTTTGGTCTTTTTTATATAAGTAGGGGCATTTTTGGGAGAGCGTCCGTGGCGTGCTTTGCGGTAATAATCGTAGGTGAGCGGGAT
>CAYYOW010000264.1:0-1652 GCA_964473395.1 uncultured Lentimicrobiaceae bacterium
GCTATGGAACTAAAGCTTTTGTTTTCAAATCTAAAAACAAAGAAATTAAAAAGATAGATATCCACGCGGACGTGGTGAAATTGGCAGACACGCCAGACTTAGGATCTGGTGCCGCAAGGTGTGAAGGTTCAAGTCCTTTCGTCCGCACCATACACAACCCCCTTATACACACACTTTCAAGCTTTAAGAATTAAATAGGTGTCCGTTTAGGTGTCTATACTTACTAATTATTTCTTTTAATATCTAACTCTTATTAATGCTTTTTTATAATTCATATCACTATTTACATTTATATGTTCACTAGGCTTTAATGCTCCATTCAAAAAAAGACTATTATTGAGATTATGTAAATCATCAGTCGCACTTTTTAATATGTTCATTTGCTCTCTTGTATTAACCATTAAGTCTAATAAAATATTCTTACACTCTGCTAAACTTTCAACCTCATCTATGTACTCTATGACTCCGTTAATCTCTTCATTCATAGCTAAGTTAATGTTCTCAACTCTTTTTATATCTAATCTTAAATAACTGTGTCTTGTATCTATGTTCACTTTTATATCCTTTTATGTATGTTTATACATTTTTTATATGAAAACTATATACTTTTATACATTAGATAAAGCTTAAGAAGTGTATATTTATACATATTTATTTCATTTATGATATACTTATGTACATATTTAGATAAAAAGGATTGAAAATGATAGATAGAGATACATTCAAAGAATTACTAATAAAAGCAAATTTAACTAAAAAATCTTTTGCTGTAATACTTGATACTTCCTACAATACTATTAATGCTTGGGGTAGTAATAATCGTGATATACCTTACTGGGTTGAAAGTTGGCTCACTCTCTACATAGAAAGCAAAGACTGCAAAGAACTAAAACAGATACTTAGAGATAGTGGGGTTTGTAATGAATGATAAAAAACTACATGTAGAGATAAAGAAACATCTTATCTTTTATTTTAAACTCATTTACCCTTAGTGTAAACTTAGCGTGTTTCTTCTTTTAACCTTGCTATAACCTTGATGTTTTATCTTTATTCAAAGTAGCCGTAATGTTGCCGTAATTAACTCTTTTTACCTTGAGGTAATATTGAGGTATTTTATTATTTAACCTTGCCCTAACCTTGCCCTCTTTTTTAATTCTACCTTGTACTAACCTTGCTTTAGTTTACTTCTCTTTTTATCTGTAAATTTAATCTTGATAACTGCACTATCAAAACTTTTATCTTTAGCTAATATCTCTTTTATCTTTTGTGTTACTTGTTCTTTAGTCACTGTATCCCCTTTGCTATACTCAAAGCTTGTTTATTTCTCATAAGGTTTGTAAGTTGCTGTAACTCATATAATGGGAGTGCTAGTAGCTTTACATTAGGTATGATGATTTTAGCCTCTACTCTCCAAACTGTAAAACCTAAATTATTCTTTAGTTGCTTATTATAAATTACTATCTTATCTATCATTGTTATCTCTGTTTTATTGATGTAGCTAGTATCTGTTACAACTCCATTGCTTGTTATGTATGGAGTAAGTGTAAAGAGTTCTTTTATTTTGTTGAGGTTCGGCTTATATGAAAAATCTAAGCAAACATCAATATTACTCACATCTTTTAGGATAGATAATATCTTACTTATAAGCTCTC
>CAYYOW010000265.1:0-1628 GCA_964473395.1 uncultured Lentimicrobiaceae bacterium
GTTTTCCCTATTTTTACACTCAAAAATTATTCTTTATGAAGATTGCTTTGATACAGCAAAAAGCAGGAACTGATAAATCCGCTAACCTGAAAAAGGGACTTGTAGCTGCTGAAGAGGCGGCACACAACGGAGCACAATTGGTAGCTTTTGCCGAGTTGGCTTTCGAGTTGTTTTATCCGCAATATCCTGCCGGAAAAGACAAAAACAGACTAGCCGAGACTATTCCTGGCCCGATAACGGAAGCTTTTTCCCAGCTTGCCAAAAAGTACAAAATGGTGATTATCCCTAACTTGTACGAACTTGATGGGGAGGATACCTATGACACTTCGCCGGTGATTGATGCGGATGGTGTTATTCTTGGCAAGACCCGTATGGTGCATGTTCCTGATTATGAGTATTTCCATGAGAAAACTTATTATACGCCCGGCGATACGGGTGCACGCGTTTATGATACTGCCTTCGGAAAAATAGGGGTTGCCATTTGCTACGACCGGCATTATCCGGAGTATATGCGTGCATTGGCTGTGGCTGGTGCCGAATTGGTCATCACGCCTCAGGCTGGTGCTGCAGGTGAATGGACCGATGGGCTATACGAAGCGGAAATGCAGATTGCCGCTTTCCAAAATGGCTATTTTACTGCACTTTGCAACCGTGTGGGTGTGGAGGGGCATCTGGATTTCTCCGGTGAGTCGTTTGTTTGCGGGCCGGATGGTAGTTTGCTAGCACAGGCCGATCCTGGCACAGAAAAGATTTTGTATTGTGACATAAATTTGGATAATGTGAAAAGTTCTCATGCGAAGAAACTTTTTCTTCCCGATCGCAGACCCCGGCTATACGGTGACTGGATTTAATACGGGAAATAGCCTTCCAAAGGGATTGTTGCAAAAAGGTACAACACATTACCATCTGTATATCAAAGACAAGCCGCAAGCCTTGTGCCGTAGATAAAGGTTGATGGGAACAAAGTGACGTTACATACTATATATCCCGTGAGTGAGAAGCATTACATTGTACGACATACGCTGGTGGACAAATACAGAAAGGTGTTGGGGTCAAAAACTTTCTTTCCTGTGGATATTCAATCCATTTCGAACTACCGGCCGGCTTCCACGGAAAATTTTATGCCACCAGCACGATTTCCGGATAAAAGAATTTACGGTATAAGGTTACAGGATCAGCACCTCCGGTTCCAGATTGATACCAAATTTGTGTAAGACATCCTTTTGAATGGCTTCGGCCAGTTGCAGAATTTCCTGCCCGGTAGCATTCCCGTAATTGACAATGACCAGCGCTTGACGGTTGTGGACACCGGCATTGCCCACACGTTTGCCTTTCCAGCCGGCACGCTCTATAATCCAACCAGCCGGGATTTTAACTTTTCCGTCTTTCTGACTGTAAAAAGGTATTTCAGGAAAGCGTTGCTGTAACCGGAGAAACTTTTCCTGCAAAATAACTGGGTTTTTAAAGAAACTGCCGGCATTACCTAATTCCTCCGGGTCGGGAAGCTTTGACCGGCGGATACTTTTTACGGCTTCACTGACAGCTTTTACCGTAATTTCTTCAGTAGGTATATTTTCAAAAGCTTTCCGCAACGGCGCATAATCAAGATGTAGCTCCGGTGTTTTTAG
>CAYYOW010000266.1:0-1627 GCA_964473395.1 uncultured Lentimicrobiaceae bacterium
AAATCATGAGTAAAGAAATATTAAATCTGGAACCCAAGGCAATGTGGAAAAATTTCTACAGCCTGACGCAAATTCCGCGTCCTTCCAAAAAAGAAGGAAAAGTTATCGAATTTTTGAAAAAATTCGGAGAAGACCTGGGACTGGAAACCCTGGTAGATGAAGTGGGAAACGTGATTATCAAAAAACCCGCCACCGAAGGTATGGAGAATAGAAAAGGAATTATTTTTCAGGGACATATCGACATGGTTCCCCAGAAAAATTCCGATTCAGATCACGATTTTGAAAAAGACCCCATTGATGCTTACATCGATGGTGACTGGGTTACTGCTAAAGGGACTACACTTGGTGCCGATAACGGCATGGGCGTAGCTGCTGCCATGACGGTTCTTGAATCGAAAGATTTGGTACACGGTCCCGTGGAAGCGCTGTTTACCGTTGATGAGGAAACCGGCATGACTGGTGCCGAAGGTCTGAAATCCGGCCTGCTGGATGGTGATATCCTGCTAAATCTCGACTCGGAAGACGAAGGTGAGCTTTATATCGGCTGTGCCGGCGGAGTCAATACCAATGGTGAACTGGAATACAAAGAAGAAGATGTTCCCGAAGGAATGGTTGCTTACAAAGTTACCGTTAAAGGTTTAAAAGGTGGACATTCCGGACTGGATATTAACCTCGGGCGTGGTAACTCTAACAAAATTATCAACGCACTGCTGGTTACCGCCAATGAAAAATACGGTTTGCGTGTAGCCGAAATGGAAGGTGGAAACCTGCGCAACGCCATCCCACGTGAAGCTTTTGCTAATGTTGTAGTTCCGGAAGATAAAAAAGCTGATTTTGAAACTTTCGTGAAAGAGTTCGCCGGCATTGTGAAAGATGAATTTGCCAAAACCGATGCCGGTGTGGAAGTCAGTGCAGAAGCTGCCGAAGTGCCTGCAAAAGTTATGGAAGAAAAAGCACAGGCCAGTCTTTTTAAAGCTGTAGCCGATTGCCCCAATGGTATGATTACCATGAGCAAAGATTTGGAAGGCATCGTGGAAACCTCCACCAACCTGTCCATCGTCAAAGCTGAGAATGGTAAAATAGAGCTGGCGAGTCTGCAACGCAGCCTGACCGAAGAAGGGAAAAACTCAATAGCTGCCGATGTAAGAGCATCGCACGAAGCTGCCGGCCTCAAAGCCGAAAGTTCGGGAGATTACCCCGGTTGGAAACCTGATCCCGATTCAGCTATCCTGAAAGAGATGAAGGAAATCTATAACAACAAGTTCGGAAAAGTTCCGGAAGTAAAAGTCATCCATGCCGGGCTGGAATGTGGTCTGCTCGGTTCGGTTTATACTAACTGGGATATGATTTCCTTCGGCCCTACCATCCGCTGGCCCCACTCACCTGACGAAAAAGTGGATATTGCTACGGTTCAGAAATTTTGGGATTTCCTGTTGGAAACCCTCAAAGAAGTTCCTGAAAAATAAAAAAACTATGATTCTCCTTCCCGTATTATGAGGAAGGAGAATCTTTTTTCAAACACAAGCAACAGAAATAAACCCGAAAATCAACAGAAAAATTAATATTTTTCAATTTTCAGTTTGTGAATTTTAAAAAATAGTCTATTTTTGCACTCCCAAAATTTACA
>CAYYOW010000267.1:0-1619 GCA_964473395.1 uncultured Lentimicrobiaceae bacterium
CGTAAGGTACCCTGCTCAAGCCCAAAACAGCCAATTGAACTCAAGACAAATATAATGCTAAGGCACAGGAAATAAGCACCAAGTTCGGGAGGGGACAGGAGTCGTGCCAGAAGGCCAAAAATTGCCAGGACGCCAAAACCGCCAATGATCTTTCCCCCCAAAGCCCAAAGTCCGCCAGACAATAGTTTGTTCTTTGTTTTCTCTTTGCTGCGGTTTTCGTTAATAGCCATATTGGTCATAATGGTGGTGAGAATATCTTACTCCGTGTAGGTTGGGTTAAGCGTAGCCGATAAGCGAGTTTGCGAAATATCAAGAGCCAACACCTCAGCCACGAAATTTTTATGCTGTTTCAAATGTTTTTTTGTAAACTTTTATGGTGTTCTCCGCACATTTTCGCCAAGTGAATTTTTTTACATGTTCGAGACCACATTGAACTAAATCAGCCTTAAAAGCTGAATCGGTTAATATCTTAAGGCAGTATTCTGCTAAACCAGCAACATCATCAGGCTCTTTTAGCATCCCGCAATTCTCCACCACTTCAGGGATTCCTCCACGATTGGACGCTACTACAGGTGTGCCACAGGACATTGCTTCTAAAGGAGGGGCGCAGAATGCTTCATAATAAGATGGAAAAAGCAGCAATTCCGCCATGGTGTAAATGTGTGGTAAATAATCCCACTGATGCCCGGTAAAAATAACTTGGGACTCGATATTCAATTCTTTGATTTTCTGCGTAACAGCCTCATCACCCCATCCCTTCCTGCCGACAATTACCAGTTTTATATCTTCTCCCAGCAATTGTGTTATACGGTGGTAAACTTTAATAATAGTTTTAACGTTTTTTACAGGATAGATGGTGCCAACATATACAATAAACCTTTGCGGGAGGTTAAGAGTTTTACGAACTTTTTTTAACTCATTGTCGTCTTTAATTATTTTAAATCGTTTGTCTGCGGCAAGTTGGGTAACATGGATTTTTTCAGGGGGGATGGATAATATTTCCGAAAGATTTTTGGAATCAAAATATGAAACTGAAATAATACTGTCAGCAGCCCGGGCTCCGGCCTTTAGCATTGGTGCCCAATACAGACGTTCTTGAAGGTTATAGTATTGTTTAAAATCAGGAATAATATTATATGCTGAATGTAATGTAAGAATTTTTTTGGCGCAGCTCTTTCGGAGAGAAACCTGTTTAAAACTATGATAAATATCAGCATTCTCTCTCTTCAAAAGTTTAGGTAATCCGGTATTATTCCAAAGCAGCCATTTCCAGGGGTTATCTGATTCTAAAATAATTTCACGACATCCTTTCAGCCCTAATTCCCCATGGGCTTTATCGTAGATGATGGTGTATTGATTCTCGTTGTCAATTTCCATTATGCCTTTAAGGAGTGCGCGAGAATATGAATACATTCCACCAGCATTTGGGATTCTGGCATCTAATACAATTTTCAATTACGACTCCCCATAATAACAGTTTTAGTGTAGTGCGATTTTTAATCGGTTTTTATTTTTCCACAATACTACTGAGTTGGTCTTCTGCAATAATTTAACATGTATTGCTCTGCAACACTCTGCCAACTGTAATGATTAACAACCTTTGCCCTGTTTTTATCCCC
>CAYYOW010000268.1:0-1591 GCA_964473395.1 uncultured Lentimicrobiaceae bacterium
GGCCAAGTAGTCCAAAAAATTATTTACCTCTTGAAATGGGGTTTATAAAAAAAGAAAAAGTTATTTTTGCAAAAAATATTGAAACATGGATTTAAGCAAAATCTTGTCAATTGCCGGGAAACCCGGTTTATACAAGCTGGCCGGGGAGGCAAAAAACAACCTCGTGGTAGAGTCGTTGACGGACGGAAAAAGAATACCTGCCTTTTCCCATGAGCGTATCAGCTCACTGCAGGAAATCAGTATTTACACAACCGACGAGGACTTGCCGTTGTACGATGCGCTGAAGATGATTTATGACATGACCGAAGGGCAGAAGGTGGATAATCCGAAAAAAATATCTTCCGCACAGCTCAAGGAGCTTTTTAAAAAGGCCATTCCCGATTACGATGAGGCCAGTGTTTATGTGTCAGACATGAAAAAGGTCTTTACATGGTATAACACGCTGTTGGAAAAAGAGTTGCTTGATTTTAGTGAAGAGGAAAAACCTGAGGAAAAAACAGAAGAAAAGCCGGTGGCTGACGAGCAGAAAGCTGATGCCGGCGATAAAGAATAAACATGTTTTACAAAACCTTCATCAGGCCGTTGCTGTTTCGCCTTGACCCGGAGAAGGTTCATCATCTGGTAAGCAGTTCCCTGCAATTTATTTTTAGTATTCCCGGAATGGCAGCGTTGGCACGTGGTGTTACGTCAGTGAACGATGAACGTCTGGAGCGGGAAGTGTTTGGCTTGAAGTTCAAAAATCCGGTGGGTGTGGCTGCCGGCTTCGACAAAGATGCGCGGCTTTTTGGTGCACTGGGGAATCTCGGTTTCGGCTTTGTGGAAGTGGGAACTATTACCCCCAAAGGTCAGCCGGGTAATGAGCAACCACGACTTTTCCGTCTTCCTTCCGATGGCGCCATTATCAACAGGATGGGCTTTAATAACGAGGGAATGGAAGCTGCCCTGCACCGCCTGAAAAAACGCCGAAAGAGAGATGTTGTCCTCGGTGGAAATCTCGGAAAGAACACTCTGACGCCCAACACCCGTGCTGCGGAAGACTACCTGCAACTTTTTGAAACTCTTTTTGATGTGGTGGACTATTTTGTGGTCAACGTGAGTTGTCCTAATATCAGTGACCTGCGGGAGTTACAGGACAAAGAGGTGCTGCTGGATATTCTGAGCAGATTACAAAAGCTAAACCGGAAAAAGTCTTCCCCGAAACCAATTTTACTCAAGGTGTCTCCCGATTTAAATTTTTCGCAACTGGATGAGGTGATAGAACTTATCGCGGAAACAGGTATTGCCGGGGTGGTGGCGGTGAACACAACTGTTGGCCGGAAACAGCTGAAGACATCTGACAAACGTGTTCGTGATTTCGGCAGGGGAGGACTGAGCGGAAAGCCATTACAAAACAGAGCGTTGGAGGTGGTACGTTACCTTTCGGAGAAATCGGGACATGCTTTTCCCATTGTTGGTGTTGGTGGCATTTTCACCCCTGAAGACGCGTTGCAAATGCTGGATGCCGGTGCTTCGCTGGTGCAGGTTTATACCGGCTTTATTTACGAAGGGCCTTTTATTGCAAAGCGAATGAACAAGGCGATTTTGAAAAGGA
>CAYYOW010000269.1:0-1567 GCA_964473395.1 uncultured Lentimicrobiaceae bacterium
TAGTGGCACTTTTGTTTGCAAAACGGAATGTGAATATAGATACCCGGCATAAGGCTTCGATGGTTTATTTTTTCAGGATAATACGAAAGGTCGTTCCTTTGGACGATGAGGTCTTTACATAAATCTTTCCTTTATGATATTCCTGAATAATGCGTTTCGCCAATGACAGCCCCAGCCCCCAGCCACGCTTTTTACTAGTATATCCGGGATTAAAAACAGATTTTTGCCCGGTAAGCGGGATCCCTTTTCCTGTATCAATCACATCCACCACCACCTGTTTACTTTCTTCCTGCATATCGATGGTAATATTTCCAACACCATCCATGGCATCGATAGCATTTTTACAAAGATTTTCCAACACCCAGCTGAACAGAGAAACGTTTACCGGCAGGATAATTTCTTTTTCGCGAGGGAATAAAATGTTGTATTGTACTTTTCGCGGGGAACGTGGTCTCAGGTAAGCTACTGTATCATAGACTATTTTGGTGAGGTTGTCTTCGTCAAGGCTGGGTGTGGAACCGATTTTTGAGAACCTTTCGGTGATGACCTCGAGACGTTTCACGTCTTTCGTGATTTCTTCTGCTGCCTGTTTGGCATTGGCTTCATCCATTTTGATAAGCTCAACCCAGGCCATAATGGAAGAGAGTGGCGTTCCTATCTGGTGAGCGGTTTCTTTGGCCATCCCAGCCCACACACGGTTTTGCTCCGATCTCCTTGAGGCGCTGAAAAGCAGATAAGCAATGAAAAGGAAAAAACTGATAACCAGAATTTGCGCTACCGGAAACCACTTCATTCTTGTTAATAAGTTAGAATCCTTATAAAAGATAAAAGCCTTCCCCTGTTCCGGAAAATTTATTTCAATAGGCTTATTCTGGTTTTTCATCTCCCGCAGCATTTTACTTGCGAAAATTGGGTTACTCATGCGCACATCATTAAGATTGCCAAACTGTAAGATGTTGGTTTGCGTACTGTCGGTAACAATGACCGGAACATTGGAGGAGTTAGCAGTAATTTCCGACATAAAGACCGAGATGTAATCGTTTAGCACATCCTGTAACTGGTTAAAAACCAATGAGTTTTTATAATATAATTTAGTTCCCGTTTTGGGAATGGGGATTGGCGGATAAACCGAAAAATCTTCTTTTAATTTCCCTTTCAGGTAAAGAGAGGAACTGTCAGGTTCCGGATAAAGGTTTCTGAAAAAAATGATTTTTCCTTTTTCGTTGGTTATGATAACCGGGATATCATGGTTTCGGTAAATAATGTTCAGATAAAAAGTAAGTTCATCCGAAGTGTTATTTTTGCGAAGCATACGTTTATAAACATCGGCCAGTAGCTCAACCTTTTGACGTTCCGAATTTCGGAGTTGGCGAAAAAAAGCATCTGTATATTTCACCAGGCGCAATTTCCGGTGTACAGCATCTGCCCACAAGCGAACATTTCGGCGCTCAGCCTGGGCAAATTTAGCCACCAGCATATTGGTATAAAACAAAGAAGCTGCTATGATGAGTATTCCCAAAATTGCGAGAGTAATCTTCCAACGTTTCTTTTTTGAATAAAGCTCCAC
>CAYYOW010000270.1:0-1548 GCA_964473395.1 uncultured Lentimicrobiaceae bacterium
CTGTTAGACAAATCTCCCGTAAAAATGAGCGGAGGCGAAAAACAACGTATTGCCCTGGCTTCTATACTCATTTTGGAACCCAATCTTTTACTTTTAGATGAGCCTTTTTCTTCGCTGGACCCGAGAGCAACAGGCTGGCTTATAGATTTCCTGAATTCCCTGGATTCGACCCTTATTATGGCACTTCATAATATGGAATTGGCGAAAGAAATTGCCGACCGGGTTATCGTGCTTTCCGAAAATCACGAAATTATGTATGATGGTGACATACACAACTTTGCCAATGACAAAGATAAATTGGTAAAAGCCGGCTTATGGCATAGGCATTCGGGAAAGGAGCCCCATTTTCATAATTTTTAGGCAACAAGAGGAAATGAATTTTCCTGTAAACCCAGTTTTCTGTTGATTTTGTGTTGTCAGGAAGCTTCCCCCACCTCATCCAGTTCATCCAGGTCTCCCATCTGCATCAGGATATCCATCGTCGTTTTAGCTTCTGCTTCATCCACAATACTTATGGCACTGCCGACGTGAACCAAGACATAATCACCAGTTTTAGCTTCAGGAACCATGGTCAGGTTTACCTGTTTAACAATACCGTTAAATGACACTTTGGCAACTCTGAATATATCGTCTATTTCCGAGTCTATTTGAATAATTTTTCCTGGGATTGCTAAACACATAATTACTTGATTTTATTATTTAACCATTCGTACCATTTATCCATTCCTTCGCCAGTAGTGGCTGAAATCTCAAAGAACTCAATGTTTGGATTTACCCGCCGGGCGAATTCTTTGGCTTTTTCAATATTGAAATTTACATAAGGAAGTAAATCAATTTTGTTGATAATACAAATATCCGAGCCAAAAAACATATCAGGATATTTGATGGGCTTATCATCCCCCTCCGTTGTACTGATAATGACTACTCTGGCATTTTCACCCAGGTCAAATGCAGCAGGACAAACCAGATTGCCAACATTCTCAATCATGACAACAGTATTGGATTCCGGCTTGAGTTTCAGTACGGCATTGCTAACCATTGTGCTGTCTAAATGACAAGCCTTACCGGTATTAATTTGAACAACAGGAATCTGTAATGCATCAATTCTGTTTGCATCATTCATGGTTTGTTGGTCACCTTCAATAACATAAAAACTGATTTTACTTTTTAGGTCGGTTAAAGTCCTTTCAAGTAAGGTTGTTTTCCCCGACCCCGGAGAGCTCACAAGGTTGACTGCAAAAATATTCTTTCCCAGAAAATAACCACGATTTCTTTCGGCAAGCAGCTGGTTAGATTGCAAAATATCCTGCTCAACCTCCAGAATAGTTTTATCATGGTGATGTCCATGCTCATGTTCGTGTTCATGATGTCCGTGATGTTCATGCCCGGCATGATGATCAACAGGCATTTCACCGACCGGAGATTCCATCTCTCCGGGTTTTTGTATACTAATCTCTTCTGTTACACCACACCCACAAGTTGTACACATAATTTTTCTGTTTAATTTACTACAATCGCTTTAACTCTTAATTCTTTTCCATGATATAT
>CAYYOW010000271.1:0-1534 GCA_964473395.1 uncultured Lentimicrobiaceae bacterium
ATTTCATATCTGCTTTTTGTTCTTTGTTTTGCATCCTCGCCCCCAAATAAGGCGGGTTTCCCAAAATATAAATCTCATCATCCTTCTCTTTCGGGCAAACCGCTTCCCAGTCCAGGCGGGTGGCGTTGCCCTGCACAATGTGGCCGGCTTCTTTTAGTGGTAAAGTTGGATTAGTTGTGCCAAATTCTTTGAAGAACTCCACATTCATTTGATGTTCGACAAGCCAAAGGGCGAGCCTGGCAATTTCGTGGGCAAAGTCGTCTATTTCTATTCCGTAAAACCGGGAGAGCTTAATATCAGACATATATCCGGTACCAAAATCCAGGCTACCGGTTCCCAGTGTCCCGCTCAGCACATTTATTTCCCGGATAATTTTTATCTCAAGCCTGCGTAACTCCTTATAAGCAATAATCACAAAATTGCCCGAGCCACAGGCAGGATCGAATATTTTGAGCTCGGACAGCCGCTTTCTTAGCGCATTTAATTTCTTTTCACTCCCTTTGGCATTTTCAAATTCTTCGTATAAATCATTCAAAAACAAAGGTTCAATTACTTTCATAATGTTGGGAACAGAAGTATAGTGCTGCCCTAAACTGCCCCGTTGGTCAGCAGAAATAACCGCCTGAAACATGGAGCCAAAAATATCGGGATTGATAGCCGACCAGTTCAGCTCTCCGCTGTCAATAACAGCCTGACGGGAACGTCTTGTAAAATGGGGGGCTTTTATATTCTTCTCAAACAAACCGCCATTTACATAGGGGAAAGTATTTAGATTGCCGGATAAGTTTTTACGCTCTTTTTCGGGTGTATTTAATACCTTAAAGAGTTTGTCGAAATAAACATTCAAATCACTGCCATCCGTTTGCGTATGCGAGTCAATGGCATTGGTAAATTGATTTTCTTCAAAGATGCGTGTATCTTCAGCAAAGAAGCAAAACAACAAACGGGAAAGAAAAACATTCAGCCCGTGTATAAATTCCGGGGAATCGTCAGGGTTTTCCTTTTTAATTTCATCAAAAAGCTTTGCCATTTTTTCGGCTGCTTTTACATCGGCAGGATTTTCGTTGGCGTGTTGTGCTTTTTCCATTCCCGCCCAGGGCAAAAAGAAGTCGTAATATTTTGGGATCTCTTTTATGGCAATATCCAGTTTGTCATTTGTCTTTGTGTCGATTGCCAGAAGTGTATTGTAGTCGGTAACGATGACAAAACGCTGTTTGTGTTTTATCTCATTCTTTAAAGCGGAAACGGTCAGGTGCAGGTCCTTTTTGTATTCTTCTTTGAAAAACAACTTTTTCTTCCAGGAGATCTCGCCTTCCTCTTTCGACAGGTTAAGGTTTCCTTTTTTCAACCGGGTAATAGAAGCTTTGGGTAGTCCGTAAGCCAGCAGCAAATCGTAAATAAAGGTCTCTTTATTAAAAGTTGCCATCAGCTTTTGCAGGTTTGTTTCTATTTGTGCTATGTTCATGGGTTAGATATGGCTTTTTGGGGGGGGTGGAAAAGTGGCTCTTCTGCAAAGTTTTGGTCGTACATTGTT
>CAYYOW010000272.1:0-1527 GCA_964473395.1 uncultured Lentimicrobiaceae bacterium
CACTTTTGAATCCGCGTTTGGCAGCCATCTCAAAAGAAAGCTGATCCGAATCAACTGGATGGAAACTACCATCAAACAGGCGAACACGCATACTTTCGAGTGGGTAACCGGCCAAAACACCATTCTGCATGGCCATTTCAAAACCTTTTTTCACCGAAGGAATAAATTCCCGCGGAATGTTCCCGCCTTTCACCTCATCAATAAATTCCAAACCCAACTCATCGCCTTCGGCGGGAGAAAGTTCAAACTGAATATCGGCAAATTTACCACGGCCACCGGTTTGTTTTTTATAAACCTCGCGATGGGTAACCGAAGTGGTAATGGCTTCTTTGTAAGCAACCTGGGGATTACCCACCTGGCATTCCACTTTAAATTCGCGTTTCAGCCGGTCGATAAGAATATCCAAATGAAGTTCTCCCATACCAGAGATAATAGTCTGTCCTGAATTTTCATCTGACCTAACCTTAAAAGTAGGATCTTCCTCGGCGAGTTTTGCCAAAGCAGCACCCATTTTTTCCATATCGCCCTGAGTTTTAGGCTCAATGGCAACACTAATTACAGGATCGGGAAAAGTAATAGATTCCAGAACAATGGGATGCTTTTCATCTGTTAAAGTATCACCGGTACGAATGGTCTTAAACCCTACGGCTGCACCAATATCACCGGCTTCAATTTTGTCAAGCGGATTTTGTTTGTTGGCGTGCATCTGCATGATACGGCTGATACGCTCTTTTTTTCCGGTATTAACATTTAAAATATAAGAACCGGATTTAAGTGTTCCTGAATAAACGCGGAAAAAGCAAAGACGTCCCATATAAGGATCCGTGGCAATTTTAAACGCCAATGCGGAAAAATTATCATCAGGATCGGGGCTTCTGTATTCTTCTTTTTCGGTTTTGGGGTTAAGGCCTTTTACCGCATCAATATCCAAAGGGCTGGGCAGAAACTCAATAATGGCGTTGAGCAGCATCTGAATACCTTTATTCTTGAAAGCCGAGCCACACATTACAGGAGTAATCTTCAAGTCAAGTGTAGCCTTCCGGATAACATCGATCATTTCCTGTTCGGTAATAGAATCCGGATCTTCCATGAATTTCTCAAGAAGCTCGTCACTTTCTTCGGCCACGCCTTCAATGAGGTTCATACGATACTCGTAAACAGTATCAACAAGATCTTCCGGAATTGGAATTTCAACAATCTTAACGCCCTGCGTTGAGTCATCCCAAACAAAAGCTTTATTTTTTACAAGGTCAACAATTCCCTGAAAGTCCTCTTCCGCGCCAATCGGAATCTGAATAGGAACCGGATTAGCATGTAACCGCTCTTTAATCTGATCAACAACGCCAAAGAAATCAGCGCCGGAACGATCCATTTTATTTACAAAACTGATACGGGGGACGTTGTATTTGTTAGCCTGTCTCCAGACTGTTTCCGATTGAGGTTCCACACCACCAACGGCACAAAACAGACCAACAGCACCATCAAGTACCCGCAACGAACGTTCTACCTCAACGGTAAAATCGACGT
>CAYYOW010000273.1:0-1507 GCA_964473395.1 uncultured Lentimicrobiaceae bacterium
GGGTTAGCCCCACCAGCCCGACGCCAATAATTTTGCCCATCATCAGCTGAAAAGGCTTCACCGACGAAATAATGACCTCCACAATACGGTTTTGTTTCTCTTCCATAACCCCACGCATAACCTGAGCGCCATACATGAAGACAAACATATAGATAAGGATGCCGGAGAAAATGGCAAGTCCCATTTCCACACCGGTGTTGCTCTTTTTTTCTGTCCCTTCTTCCGACACTTTAATGGTTACCAGGTTGATGTGGGCTCTCACAGACTTAATCACATTGGGGTCAATACCTTTGGCAAGCAACTTTTTATCTTCCACAACCTGTTTCATAACTGTTTTTACATAGCTCCGGACAAAAAGACCGGGTTGCTTTAAAGAGAAGAGCTCTGCATTTTCGGGTAGGTTCAGCTTGGGCAGCGGAATGTAAAGCAGCATATCTCCTTTGGCCAGCGCTTCGGCTTTGGCTTGTTGCACATCTTTGTCCACATAATAAAATTGAATATCTTCCTGGTTGTGGAACTTCTGAAAAAACCAGCCGGTTTCATCCAAAACCGCCACCTTTTCCATGGAAGTACCGCTTTCGGCAAGGTAAACCGGCAATATAATCAGCGCAGCCATTAATACCGGACCAAGTATGGTCATAACGATAAACGATTTTTTCCGGACACGTGTAAGGTATTCCCGTTGGATAATCAGTAATATTTTTCCCATTTGTGATAAAGGATAAGATTGCCTGCAAATATCTGAAAAAATTTCAAGTGAAACATATTCAAATCAACGACAGTTCAACACTTTTAACTTTCGTCTTTTAATTTTTGCCTTTTAACTTTATAACTTTCCAGACACATTGGCTACCTTTGCGAAAAATTCAAAAAATCATGGAAAAAGTAGAAGAACGTCTTATTCGCTATGCGGAGATAGATACACAGTCGGATCCTGAAAACGAGCAGTGTCCGACAACGGAAAAACAATGGAATCTGGCACAGCTTCTGGCAAAGGAACTTGAAGCACTGGGACTTCAGCAGGTAAGCATTGACGACCACGCGTATGTAATGGCCACATTACCAGCTAACACGGACAAGAACATTCCAACCATCGGATTTATTGCCCACATGGATACGGCTCCGGATTTTACGTCTGAAAAGGTTCACCCCCAGGTGCATGAAAATTACGATGGCGGTGACCTTGTATTAAACAAAGAGCAAAACATTGTTATGTCGCCTGCCGATTTCGGAGAATTACCGGATTACAAAGGGCAAACACTGATCACCACCGATGGCACAACATTGCTGGGCGCTGACGACAAAGCCGGTATAGCCGAGATTATCGCAGCCATAGAATACCTGATAGAGCACCCGGAAATTGAGCATGGCAAAATCCGCATTGCTTTTAATCCTGACGAGGAAGTGGGCCGTGGTGCTCATCTGTTTGACGTGGAGAAATTCGATACGCAATGGGCTTACACCCTCGATGGCGGCCCGGTGGGTGAGCTGGAATTTGAAAATTTCA
>CAYYOW010000274.1:0-1501 GCA_964473395.1 uncultured Lentimicrobiaceae bacterium
GTACGCAGAATAGCGGCCTGTTCCACCTTCCCGCTAAGTTCCTTTTTCTCTGTTATCAGCCTGGCATTTTTAAGTTTTTCCTGCTGGAGAACCTCTTTTATCTGATGATTTTCTTTCGTCAAAGCATGGTTTTCATTATATAATGAATCCATTTGAAGCACATAACCCTGAGCAATTTTCTGCAAGCTAATGAGTTTCTTTTTAATCTGGTAATACTCCCAGCGGGTATTCATCAACTTTTTGATTTCCACGGCTTTTGCCTGAATAACGCTGTCTTTAATAGTAAGCGAATCGGACAACTGGCCGTATTCAGCTTTAATTTTGTTGTGAATGGCCATGAGTGAGTCCAGTTGTACCTTAAACTCAGTACGCTGCGCCTCTTTTTCCACCTTTTCCTTGTGTAATTCATCCAACGACCCTATAGCCCAGAAAGCCAATCCGACGATGACCACAGCAAGGATGACAATTAATACCAGCATCCCGACTGCCGGCTTTTTCTTGTTACTTTTCAATACTTTATTCTGTTCTTCCATGATAATAAAATTAATTTTTGCAAAACTAATACAAAAAGCGGAAAATTGTTTCGAATGACCACATTTTTAATTTGTTGACTACACGTTTATTCCCATTCCAAATAAAGAGAACGTTTTTTACTGCACTTTTATTCTTCTCCCAGACGAATGAGCGGAAAATGAAGGTAAATACAAACTCTGTAAACGGGCAATTCCGTCCAAAAAGAGACCTTTCTGAGTAACTAGCAACGGGTATTCCAGTACAAAAGTCCCTTTGGGCAAATGACGGATAAAGAAATTTGTAGCCGCATCTTTTATCTCTTCATAATAGCTCAAACCTCCTTTTCTTTCGTAACCTGAAAGTAATTTCTCCGGCTCAAAAGCTGCTGCCCGCATATCCTGTATATGCACAAAATCAACCGCACGGGTAGAACGGATAAGCAGGCGAACCATCACACGATCACCGGTTTTCAGCGATTCGTTTTCCGAAATACCAACCCACCTGTTGCCTTTCGGCAAGATAACCTCTTTGAAAAGTGTTTTTTCGATAGAGACATCCGTTGATTGCTGGTTCACCTTATTAATATCCTCAAAATATTGCAGGTAAGCAGCACCGTAGGCCATCCCGTTGTTGGGATTTTTCACAGTTATTTCTCCCAAACGCGGTGTTATTTCAGCTGCTGTCCACACCTTTTTTATATAACCACTTCCGGCTTCCCGATGTAAATTCAATACAGACAATTTTTCGCTGCTACCAAAAGCAATTCTCACCGGCCTGGTTTCGGAAAGCCATCGATTTCCATTCATAAGCAGTGCATACACCGCGTCAGCCGTGGCTTTGGTTCCCGGCCAGTGGTTGGCTTGTTTCTGCATCAGCAGCCAGGTTTTCATCTTATCAGCCGAACGTGTATCATTCATCACCTCCACAAAAGCTTTCATAATATTCACTTCCGTGGAAATAGCCGATTGGTTGGAATAACGGTTGTCAT